>CAZBJD010000053.1:0-10118 GCA_964492155.1 uncultured Eubacteriales bacterium | reverse complement strand
GCTTTTGGAAAGAACATCAACATTTAAAATAAAAAGAAATCAAAAACCAAATTAAGCTTGTAAAATCCTCCCGAATGTGGTATCCTATAAAGGATAACTCAGGGAGGTTTTTGTTATGGAAAGAGAAAATTTTGGGTCGCGATTGGGTTTTATCCTGATTTCGGCAGGCTGTGCCATAGGACTTGGCAATGTATGGAGATTTCCTTACATAGTAGGGCAGTATGGCGGTGCAGCATTTATTTTAATTTATTTTATATTTTTAATTATTTTCGGTTTGCCGATTATGACAATGGAATTTTCAGTAGGAAGAGCAAGCAGAAAGAGTATTTCAGAGTCATTTAAAGCGTTAGAGCCGGAAGGCACAAAATGGCATTGGTATTCAAAGCTTGGTGTTGCAGGTAATTATCTTTTGATGATGTTTTATACAACCGTAACGGGCTGGATGTTTGCGTACTTTGTGAAAATGATTAAGGGCGACTTTGTAAGTCAGTCATCAGAGCAGATTACTGCACAATTCGGTCAAATGACGGCAAATCCCTATATTGTAGTTGGCTTTATGGTATTTACGGTTGCATTGGGATTTTTGATTTGCTCACTTGGGTTAAAAAAAGGTGTAGAAAAAATTACAAAGGTTATGATGCTTGCACTTCTTGCAATCATCGTCGTTCTGGCAGTACGTGCAGTAACACTTCCGGGTGCGGGCGAAGGACTTAAGTATTATCTTGTTCCCGATTTTAACCGTATGGTTGAGCAGGGAATAGGTGAAGTGTTGTTTGCAGCTATGGGACAGGCATTTTTTACACTTTCAATCGGTATGGGCTCGATGGCTATTTTCGGTACGTATATTTCAAAAGACAGAAGTCTTTTCGGTGAGTCTGTCACAATAGCCGCACTTGATACTTTTGTAGCTTTTACTGCAGGTATTATTATAATTCCGTCTTGCTTTGCATACAATGTTGACCCAGGTGCAGGTCCGGGACTGGTATTTCAGACACTTCCTAATATTTTTGCGGAAATGCCGGGCGGCAGAGTTTGGGGTTCGCTATTTTTCTTGTTTATGATTTTTGCTGCACTTTCAACTGTTGTTGCAGTATTTGAAAATATCATTTCTTTCGGTATGGATTCAAAGGGATGGAGCAGAAAAAAAGCCTGCTTAATCAATCTGGCTTTAGTAACCGTGCTTTCGCTTCCCTGTGCACTTGGATTTAATGTGTTGTCGGGAGTTGCACCTTTGGGTGAAGGCACAACCATTTTAGATTTGGAGGATTTTCTTGTAAGCAATAATATTCTTCCTATCGGCTCGCTTGTATACGTGCTTTTCTGTACTCTTGATAAAAAAGGCTGGGGCTGGAATAATTTTATTCAAGAAGCAAATACGGGTAATGGTTTGAAATTTCCAAACAGGCTTAAGTATTATGCAAAAGTTATACTTCCAATTGTGTTAGTTATTCTTTTAGTTCAGGGATATATTACATTTTTTGCTTAATACAGGGATATAATATAAGTAAAGGAGTCTTTGTATGTATGATTTAAAAGCATTGTTCAACATCGGATATGGACTTTATGTTGTAACTTCAAATGACGGAGTAAAAGACAACGGTGCCATTGTAAACACAGTTATGCAGGTTACCAATACGCCTGACAGAATTGCAGTATGCATCAACAAAAATAACTATTCTCACGATGTAATAAAAGAAAAAGGCATTATGAACATAAATGTTTTGTCAGAATCAGCACCTTTTTCAGTATTTGAAAATTTTGGTTTCAGAAGCGGAAAAACCGAAGATAAGTTTTCAGGGGTTGACAATTTCCGCTCCGAAAACGGACTTTGCGTGCTAACAGACCATATAAATTCGTTTATTTCGCTTAAGGTTGAAAATTATGTGGATTTAGATACTCACGGAATGTTTATATGTACTGTTACAGATGCAAGGACAATGTACGATACTCCCGCAATGACTTATTCATATTATCACAAAAATGTTAAACCAAAGCCAAATGCCGATGTAAAAAAAGGATACAGGTGCAAAATTTGCGGATATGTCTATGAAGGCGAACCGCTGCCTGATGACTTTGTTTGTCCGATATGCAAGCATGGAGCACAGGATTTTGAAAAAATTTAGAAGTTAAAAAACGGAACGAATTTTCGTTCCGTTTTTTTAGTGCTGAAGTATTATAACTTTATTGTTTTTCTGAACTGAGAAGGAGTTTTGCCTTTATAACTTTTAAACTGACGGATAAAATGCTCATTGCTGTTGTATCCGCAAAGCTCGGCAATTTCAGCTTCTGTTTTGTCGGTAGATGTTAAAAGGTACGTCGCCTTTTTTATGCGTGCATTTATAATGTCGTTTATACAACTCGTTCCAAAGGCTTTTTTGTAGCAGTTCTGAAAATACGACGGACTCATATGAATTGATTGTGCAAGTTCTGAAATTTTGTATTGATTTTGAGGTGAATTGAGAATTTGACTGCGTAATTTGTCAAGAGCCTCATAGTGCGGCAAGGTTGAAGAAGAACTTCTGTGCTTTACATATTCGTGCGCATTTATGAGAAATAGTATTCCCAAAAGATTGATTGAATTATCGCGTGATTCAGATGATGAAAAGTACTCTGTTACAAGCAGAGAAAAGATGTTTTCAAGTTTTTCTGACATCTGATAACTGTAAAGCACAGAAGTAGGTATTGAAAATAAATGTTCTTCATCTTCTTCAAGAAAAAATCTGAAGTAATCGTGCTTAAACTGTGTGTCAACAGAATTATATTCAATCATTTCATTTCGGTTATAGAATATAAAATCACCGGGTTTTGCATATTCATAACCGTTTTTTGTCAAAACCTCAGTATGTGTTTTAAAGCGCACAAACAAATGTCCATGATATGGACAAAAAGACCTTAACTTAAAATCTGATTTGCATATGGCGTTTGTTTGCAGTATTTTAATTCTCATAACACACCTCAATATATTTTTTGTAATTATATATTATTTGTGCAGAAAAAGCAAGAACGTTATCTTTTGAACATAACATCTTTTTCATATGTTTTAAGGTCGTTTAACCACTCAGTATTAGCTGGGATATTGCTTTTTACACAGTAATAATCCCATACGGCAGATGATGGGAGAGATTTAAACTCATCCATAAGTGCAAGACGAAGAGTAAAGTCTTGTTCATCTTCAGCTTTTTGAAGAAGATGAACGGGCTCGAGCATAGCAGATAAAAGAGCCTTTTTTGTTGCTCTTGTGCCTATTGTCCATGCAGCAACACGATTAACAGATGCGTCAAAATAGTCTGTCCCTATAAATGTGTTGTCAAGGACGCCGCAGCGCACAATCTCACGCATCATATTATTTGTTTTATCGTCGTTTATAACAACATGGTCCGAATCCCATCTTAAACCTCTTGTAAAATGTGCCATAAATTTATCTGAAAAAAGCATAACTGACGATATTTTGTCTGCAACATTTTCTTCACAGTGAAAATGACCGAGATCAAGATTCATTATTGTGTTACCTATGCCTTTTGATCTTGCATGACCATGGTATGACAGATAAAAATCATTTGAGCCTACAGTATATTCCTCCACGCCAACCGCAAAGAGCTTTGGCTCAAGAGCGTCATACACGTATTGCGGAGAAATCTTTTTCTTTGAGAAGACCTCATCGAATGAGTCCTTCATAAGTGCTCTGTATTTTATGCGATTTGCGGGCATATCCTTCATACCATCCTGAACCCAGTAGTTGCACACGCAGGATTGATTAAGCTCTTTCCCGATATATTCTGCAATTTCCCTCACAGCTTGCATATGGCGTATCCAGAAGGTGCGGATGTTTTTGTCAGGGTTTGAAATTGTAAGGCCATCGCTTGCGTATTTATGTGAAAAGGTTGTTGCGTTCATATCAAGCCCAACGCCCTTTTCTTTTGCCCATTTTACCCATCCTTCAAAGTGTCTGGCTCCGTATTCATCACGGTCAATATTATTTTCATAATTCTCACCATAGCTTGAGTGCAGATTGATTTTTAATGCACCCGGTACATAGGACATAAATCTTTCAAGGTCTTGTCTGTATTCCTCCGGACATCTCGGCCTGCCCGGGTAATTACCTGTTACCATTAGTCCGCCGCTTGCACCGGCACCCGATGGCTCAAAACCAATAATATCATCCCCCTGCCAACAGGGGATTGAAATGGGAATGCTATCAAATTTTTTTAGCACTGAAGTTACATCAATACCATATTCTGCGTAAACCTCTTTTGCATTCTCAAAGGATTTCATAATAAATTTTTCATTATTCATAATTGCTTCTCCAAATCTTCAAATTCTATATTTTTACCTGTGATGCCAACGTATGCACCTTTTGACGTTTCAGGAGCATTCTTGTGTGCCATCAGCCATTTATTTATACCAAAGCACATTTTGTCTTCGTTGGTTTTGATTTTAAGATTTTCTTTTTTTTCGTTGGTTCCCCGAGGTAGTACACATATCACCCGATAGCCATTTTCAATTATATTAAAAGGGGCGTAGTGAAGTGTGGTTGCATAAAGCTCAATCCCAAAGCCTGCAGGAACAAGAAACGCTTTGCATAATGAACTGTCAAAAACTCCGTTTGAAATATCCTGAACTTTTCCGAGCATAAGAATAACATCGTCCATCGCAATGTTGAACTCACTGCTTTTGTGATATTCAAGACAGTTCATAATGCGGTTTTTCCCGTTCACATAACCAAGCTGTACCGGGTATCCGCCAAAGCCTCTTGTTTGTATTTGTGATACAGCTGCACAACTTTCAAGCTCTTTATCAGATGCTTTGTATATTATTCCAATTTCGGGAATTGATGTTTTTCCGAGTTTTTCAAATAGTTCAGTATAATCATATCCTTCGAGTATTGTACCATACTCTTTAAATTCAGCATCTGTAATTCTATGTAATTTCATATTACTTATCAACTCCTTTTATTCTACTGCAAACATTGTGCTTTCTCCTGGGCGGAGTGTAACAGTAAAAGCTATAACTTTTCCATCTTTTTTTATCAGATTTGGAGTAATTGCCATATCTTTGTGGCAGACACACTTTATATCTTTTACGTTCATATTAAGTTTAACAACAACACGTTTAGAACTGCTATGTCCGCACAAAGTAAAGTCAGTAAGAAGTATTCTTTTTTTACCTGACTCTGTGACAAAAAGGTTGATTCCGCAGTTTGCGTCGGCAGTTGCAAGAGGCGTGGATATTTCCTTAACAATGTCAGTAGCAGTTTTTCTTAAGAGTTTGCTTATGTTTGCAATTCCAAACGAATCGTGAGCAAATTCAGCACAACCAACATGGCAAATGTAGCTGTTTATTATAATGTTTTTACCGTTTTTAAGTATAAAGGGAAGTTTTTTCCCATCTTTTGTTATTGCATTTAAAATAACATCTGCACCATTTGATTTGTAAAAGAATTCTGCGTCACGTATGGTAACACATTCACTTTCGCTTTGGCTTTCAATGGCAGCAACTTTTGAAGTGCATTTATTTTCCAACACGCCGAAAAGGTCATTTAAATCGGAGATATCGCTTGTAGCAATCAAAGATACCCCGCTTTTTGATAAAGCACGTATTTTATCTTTAACAGCCTTTGAAGCATATTTTAAAGACGGAAGAACACACACATCTGTTTGCGTTTCATCAAGACTCAATACCCCTTCAAAATTCGTGCAATAGCCTTTGGGAAGTCCTGCTTCTGCCATTATCTCATACAAGTACGACATACCTGCCTGACTGATATTGTTTGCATCACGCGATGAAAATTCAAAGTTAAATCGGTCGTCATCTGTGGTATATTCAGTAACAAAAACAGCAGATTTCATTGGCTTTGCAGGTTTGTTTTTCAAATATGTGCCCCAGCCCTTTAAAAATTCTTCAAATCTAAGACTTGCTTCGGTGTTGTAAGACTGTAAAAATTGAAAACCGGGGTTGTTGTAATAATGAAAATTCCCATCTTTGTATATTGCTGCATACATATGCTCGTATACCTGAGTTACAGTTCTGTAGCTTTCCGCAAAAACGCCGCCCATTGGAGGGAATGCGTTGGAAACAAACCCGTCGGGACATACTGGGTCAAAGCTTCCGAAAAGCTCGACAACAATATTAGCCTTTGGCATATACATAAGAAGTCCCATCATATTCCATCCGGAGTAATGGCTTGCCTGACCGGTTATAAACGGATAATCTTCAAAGTACCAGAAGCCATCCATCATTTCGTGAGCACGTTCGGGGAGAATAAGTCTTAGCTTACTGCTTAAAATACCCGAATGCTTTGTTCCATACATTGCATATGGACCGTAGTGTGAGAACTTTAAGTCAGGATATTCTTTTTTTAGTTTTTGGTATTCTGCGATAAGATTGTCGGTGTTTTTGTTGCATAAATACTCAATCCACTCGCTTCCGTGTGTTTTGTAAAATTCCGTAAAATCTTCTGTGGAAATTCTGCCGTTTTCGCTGATATCGGGGAGTACATAATCTTTATGTTCATTTTTAAAATCCTGATAAATTTCCAATACGGTGGGTTTTGTAAATATAGATGGATTGGTGATATATGAAACCAATTCTACCGCTTCAAGCGGTTGAATTCTTGCATAATCAGAATTTTTCAGACAATTCGGATAGTCCCTGTATGTCTTTTTGTGTGGAATCGTACGGTTGTTAATCCATGTAAACATTGTTTTTTTATAAAGCTTCATTATATCCCAACCGTTACGGTTTTCTGCAACTTCAGGCACAGTAAGTAAACAATCTATATAGTGTGCTTCGTTATGGTCGGGTTTAATCATCCAAGGGTCAGGACAGTTGAATTCAATATTTGGCGGTGCAGCTTCACCTGAGTATATAAATGGGATTTTTGAACTTTGACGCGGCGAAAGCTTACTGTTATCAATCACTTCAAAGGCGGAAATGTGCTTGCATACAACGACATCTCCAAGCAGTATTTCTGCTTTTATGTGATAAACCTCCTGCGTCATTTCTCCTAAATTGATGTTGTGCTCAAATGTAGTAAATCCATACTCATAAAACTTTTCTGTCGGTGTGCTGCTATATTCCACAGATTGTATTTCGTCGAAAAATGCATCAAGGAGGGTAATATTTAGTTTTGTTAATTCGCAGTCTTTCCTTATGTGTGTAGTGACTTTGAAGGTAACAGGCTCATCATGCATAAAATAGTGGTTGCTTTGTGCGTGAAAGAGTGCATTTTCATATTTATCAATATTTTTTGGAATGAGCGTTGCTATTTTTTTGTTTGCAGGGGATTGCACAGTTATAATGTAGTCTTCATAAAGGGGAGTGCCGCTGTAAATCAGGTTTCCGTTACGATAAACATATTCACGTCTGCCTTCCTGAAGCTCATTTCCCAGCCTCCTGAATAATTCATATCCAAAAGCAAAATCAGCATTTTCATCAAATTCTTCAAAGCGGAATTTGCCCGCAAATGGCATTTTTTCACCATTTAACGCAAGCTCTGTATCTTTATATGTTTCGTTTTGTTCAACAAAACGAAGTTCACCGTTTTTTAGAAAAAGCTTGTCGGTGCCGGGATTTCCGTAAAATTTTATATATGCATTTCTTATGATGTCGTATTGGACAGACCATATATTCCTTTTGTAGTCTTTGGTATTTCTGGAATAAACGCCGCCTGTTAATGTGTATGAAAGCTCATAGGTTCCGCCGGTATATTTTTTAACGATAATATGTATGCAGTAATCTTCAGAACCACCGTCATAGTATGGGATAACAAACTCTTTGTCGGTAACAATTGTATAATCAACATCGCTGCTTTCAACAATCAGCTCTGAAAAATAAAGTCCGTTGGTAGAGCTTTCATTTGAAATGCCGATTTTTCCTCTTGTGTTATTGCATTGGAACGAAAAGCATATACCGAAAGCATTTCCAAAGCATTTGTTTTCTTCAACCGAAAGGGAAAAATTATACATTTCTTCACTATGAAGCTTCAAGTTTTCATAAACTGACTCACTTATTAATACAGATTTTTTTCCGGTAACTTCATAAAGCTGTATTTTGAGGGTGGAAGTTTTTTCAAAATAGCTTAATTTTAATTGATTTCCCGTGTGGTTATCAGGATTGTATCCGAAGAAAAATCCCCATCCTGCGTATTTGTTAAAAGCTGATGCCGGTGATGTAAATCCGATTTGACATTTGAATTTAAAATGGTTTAAAAAAGGCGTTTTCAAAAAAAGACGTGCACATTCCCGCGTGAATAGAAGCTTATTGTTTTCAACAACGGCAGACGGGTTTGAATACGGATGTATATTTTGCTCTGCGAGTGAATATGGAATATTTTTGTCATTTTTTACAGAAAAATCTTCTTTGAAAATATACATAGTTATTTCCTTTCATTATTAAACATTAATACTTTTATTTTATCATAAATATTGAAAGTTTCAATGATAAATAGTGGGTTATTATTGAACTATAATACTTTTTATAAATAAATTTTCTGGAAAATCCTGTTAGTAATAACTGTAAATATTTTTGCCACTATATGAAATAATAATCCTGAAAGAGGATGATTGTGATGAAAATGACAAAAAAGGAATATAAGAAATACGCAGAACAAAAAGCCGATAAGTCAAAGATATGGTTTAATATGTTCAATGCTTTCTGGATTGGCGGACTTATTTGTACCATAGGACAGTTTTTCCTTGAAAGTTATACGAATTTGGGATTTGATAAAGAAATTGCAGGCACTCTCACGAGTATTACTCTTGTATTTGCAAGTGCTCTTTTAACAGGACTTAATGTATATGATAACATTGCAAAAAGAGCGGGAGCGGGAACGCTCGTGCCGATTACAGGGTTTGCGAATGCAGTTGTTTCGCCCGCTATGGAATTTAAAAACGAGGGCTACGTTATGGGGGTTGCCGCAAATATGTTTAAAATTGCAGGACCTGTTATAACTTATGGAATTATTGCGTCGGTGCTTGCGGGGATAATATATTTGTTTATGTAAGGAGAAATTATGAACAGAGTCGGAAAACAGACTGTTATATTAAATAATTTACCAAAAATAGTTGAAACAGCTTCGGTTGTGGGTCAAAAAGAAAATGACGGAAGGTTTTCGGGGTGTTTTGATTATGTTATTGATGAAGGAAGATTTGGCGAAAAATCATGGGAAAAAGCCGAAAGTAAAATGCAGAAAAAGGCAGTTGAAATACTTTTGAAAAAAGCAGATAAACAAAAAAATGAGATTGATTTTATTGCAGGCGGCGACCTTTTGAATCAATGTATGGGAACAAGCTTTGGTCTGGCTGATTTTAACATTCCTTTTTTCGGGCTTTACGGTGCCTGCTCAACTATGGCAGAAAGTCTTTGTATCGCTGCAATGACAGTTGACGGCGGATATTCACACAATACGATAGCGGTAACATCAAGCCACTTTTGTTCAAGTGAAAGACAATTCAGATTTCCTCTTGAATATGGCGGGCAGAGAACACCCACATCCCAATGGACGGTAACAGGCTCAGGTGCAGCGCTTGTATCGGAAGGCGGTTCCGATATTGCAATAACTCACATTACTCCCGGCAAAATTGTAGATATGGGAATTAAAGACGCCAACAATATGGGCGCGGCAATGGCCCCTGTAAGTGTTAAACTAACACCATAAGGCGATGTGCTAAATCTCTACAATTTATTCGGTTTTGCGCCTGATTTTGCATTTTGCGAGGTGATAGTTTAACATTTTTTATTCTTTGAAAAACGGAGGTGTCAAATTGAGAAAAATTTATACTTATCAGAATGTACAAAATTTTATAGAAAGCAGTGATGAAAAACTTAAAAACAAATTCCAAAATATTCTTGCCTATATTTTAGATGACAAAAACGAACTTCGTGAACCTTATGTAAGACATATTTCTCAAAATAAATTTAAAGGGCTTTATGAAATCAGATTAAAGGCATCGGGAACAATGGCAAGAGTTGTCTTTTCAATGCAAGACGAAAATATCATTCTTTTATATGCGTTTTATAAGAATGACAAGAAAGATACCAAAAGAGCACTTGAGCATTCTCTCAAGTTGTTAAATGACACAAGAAAAAATAATTACAAGGAGGTACTTGTAGCATGAGGA
>CAZBJD010000052.1:0-10134 GCA_964492155.1 uncultured Eubacteriales bacterium | reverse complement strand
TACAAGTGGAATAATTATACATAAGTTTAGATTATTGAGACAGCCCCTTTTTTATCATTCTCCAAACAAAGCTTTATTTCTTTCCTCTGCCTCTTTTTGCTTTTGCAGTTTTTCAGCCTTATAGTTCGGATTTGCGGCTTTAACTTCAGGTATCTGCTTTTTTAAATCATCAGGCTTGATTGTGCCTTTTTTATTTGTATATGTTAAACCATTTGCCTTCGAGTCTGAATTTATACTGTATTTACCCTGATACCAGCCTGTAACAACATAATAATCTTCATCTGTTGCAACATCGCTGCCATCTCTTGCTAAGAACAATAAAACTTTTTCACCAATCGCAAATTCCGGGCTTGCATCACAGGTATAAATTGTAGTTTCATCCTCGCCGCCTTCAACTCTTACGGTAACAGTTTTTTCATTCAGATTTCCAAATAACACATCGCTTACTTCAATTATAACATCTGTCTGTAAAACATTTCGGATTTCTTCGCCTCGTTTCAATCCCGGATTACTCCACTTGCTGTCCAAAAACTCCTCTACTGTCCCCTCAATTATCAGATCTGAACTTAGTATCAAATCAGAAACGCTTTTTTTCAAAATCATAGTTGAAGATATCACTATTTCTTTTTCTTTTTCAAAAAAAGCGTTGTAAATCAACGTTGCGGCAGAGGCAACCAACACAATACACAATAAAACCGCAATTATCTTTTTCGTCATATTTTTCTATCCCAAAGCTTTGAAATTCTTTTGTAGAGGAAAAATGTCAGCAATGCGTTTACTGCGGCTTTTGTGAAGTTAAAGGGGATTATTGCGGGTAACAGGAGTCCCTGAATTACCGATACGGGCATCCCCATAAAAAGCGGTGTTATGATAAGATTTGCCGGAATCATAATTAGTGTCATTGTGAGCGTTCCTGCAATTAAAGCCATTGCCGCACCTTTTTTTGTGTGCATTTTTTTATAAACAAGTCCTGCAATCAGGCAAAAGCTTCCTGTTGAAATAATATGCATTAAAATGCCGTATACCCCGCTTGCCGCACTCACCGTTACCCCCTGAATAATCGAAGTAATAATTGTAAGTACCACCCCTGCTGTCGGTCCGAAAGAAAAGGCGGCAATAAAAATCGGAATATCTGCCGGGTCATACTCTAAAAAAGGCGCTGCCGCAAAAAGCGGAAAGTGAATTACAGACACCAAAATTACAGATATTGCACAAAGCATTCCCATAATCGTTAATTTTCTTAAGCTTTCTTTGTTCATTTAAAATCGTCCTTTCATTTTCGGGGACTTAAAAATGCCCCTTTATGCAAAGGGGCAAAAAGTTTACAAATATATAAACCTGCTTCTATCATCCGGACTTTACCGTCGGCTTTGGAATTTCACCAAATCAGCACATTTGTGCTCGCGGGCTTTAACCGCCGGTAGGGAATTTCACCCTGCCCCGAAGCTGTAATTTATTTTATCACTTTATGTATATGCTGTCAAGTATTATAAAAGTTCCAGTTCTGAAACATTTACCTCTTTTTTAATACGGCTTGCACCCGAAATATACTTAGAAGTATCCCCGAGATTGATTTTGCCGTCTTTTACGGGATAAAAATTGAATATTTCACATTCATTTTTCTTCAAAGAAATTTCAAGCACGGTATCTTTTGTGAACTTGTAATATTTCTTTGAAAAATATCCGTATGCAACATATTCAGCATTTTCCAGGCCGTAAATATCCGAAAGCTTAACCTTGCCTGTAACATTGTCCGAATTCATATTAATGCCAAAAAGCGCCAAAACTCCGACGTCGCCTGCTTTATTAAACACTTTGAGCGGCTTGTCCTCTTTTAAGCAGTCAATATAAAGGCAATCTTCTGCAGGAAGTGCAGCGTTGTCGCACATAAGTATTTTGCCGTCGTCCTCGCAAAGAGGCATAAGCAAAGCCTTGTTGGTTTTACCCACTTCGTCACTTACATAAACAGGTCCGCCGCTTATTGCACGAAGCACGCCCGAACGTACTGCCGATTCGTGCATTGTCCACCACATATCCCAATCGCAATAATAAAGCTTGCCCTGATAAAGACAGTTATAGGCATTTTGCATTGCATGCTCTGAAAAACTGTTTTCCTTGTCGGGGAAAAAGTCGTCGCTGCTTCTTGTTACAGGAGTTTCATCTCTTGAAAGTGCATTTTCCTGAGTAAGTCCCATACAGTTTATAATATTTGAATTAAAATTCTCTTTGACGGACTTTTCGATACCCTTGTGCATATTAAAAGTTCCTTTTGCTTTTGAAAAGTTTCCGTCTAAATATGCACCAAGTGAGCCTTGAGTGTCAATTTTAAGAAAATCAATTTCCTGTGCTTTCAGATACGAATGCCACTTGCTCCAGAAATTATATGATTTATCAGTTTCCCAATCGGGGAACCAAAGTCCCGAGTGGGTTTTTCGCAAAAACTCCTTCTGCTCTTTATAAACATCGCTGTCAGGCTCAATTCCAAGCCAATAGCCCATAAAAGAATGCCACACGCCGACACTTTTGAAGCCATATTCTTTTTTAGCCTTTTGTGCAAAGCCTTTTAACCCTTTGGGGAATTTTGTTTTATCTTCTTTCAAAGATGTAAGTTTCCAGTCGTTTTCGTTTTTAACCCCTGTTGTTTGTGCCCATCCGTCATCTATGATAAGCCATTTTACGGGAATATCTTTTTCTTTGAATTCTTCTAATTTTTCTGTCATTTTTTCGTCTGACACATCGTGATAAAAGGCATCCCACGTACACCAGCCGAGATATTTAAACTGCTCGGGGAATTTTCTTTCACTTCTCGGCTTTGCAGAAATAAGCTTATTTGAAATTGCCCCGTCAAAAGCATCTTCAATTGCCTTGTATGGATTTTCGGCAGAAGACACAACCAGGACACAGCCCGAAACCTTGCTGTAGCCGTCGCATCCTGCAGAAATTTTTAATGAATTGCCTCCAAACTCGCTTTTGAAATCATCTGTGCAAATCGGCAGAAAATAATTATGAGCTTTTTCTGTTTTAACAAGCATTGCCTGAGTTTTTGCGGGAATTTTTGTTATGTCGGTATTAAAATCAGGTCTTGTCCACCATGTTTTGTGAAGATATGTGCTCATTATGCCGAAATGGGTTCCAAGCCCCTCAAATGTAAGCTCTATGCCTTTATTTTTATCAAAGCAGTTTCCGTCACATAAAAATCTCTGGTCAAGCAAAGCGTTTACATACACAAAAACACTGTTCTTTTCTTCTGCAAGCTTCAGCTTAAACTCAGAATATTCATTCTTCTCGGGCTTATATGTAATTTCAGTTATGTTTTCCGACTTTTTAACGTCTGCAATTTTTAAAACTTCAGATGCATCGGTTGTATTGACAGACACCGAAACACCTGTCAAAACATTCTCTATTGAAAACTTGTCATTTGCAACACTTACTTTCATAAACTTTCCTCTATATCTTTAATAATTCTTGCAATTGCACTGTCGGTATTTTTAACCGTAACACGCATTGCCGCTTTTTTCACATCATCTATTGCATTTTCAACCGCATAAGAAATATCTGCGGTTTCAAGCATTGGAATATCGTTTCCGTAGTCACCCACGCATATAAGCGTGCGGCTTTTTGTATACTCTTTAACAAAAAGCGTACCCGAGCTTTTTGAAATTCCCTTTTTGTTGACTTCAATAAGAGAGCGGCAGCTTT
Organism: uncultured Eubacteriales bacterium; assembly: GCA_964492155.1. Lineage (GTDB taxonomy): Bacteria > Bacillota > Clostridia > RGIG6154 > RGIG6154 > RGIG2094. The sequence goes on along the minus strand of CAZBJD010000052.1, from coordinate 6,435 downwards.
TGCTTATTTCAAAATCATTACTGAAATTTTCGGCTACATATTCCTCCAGAGCCGCCATTTTGTCTAAAGTGTGCCACACCGCTTTATACATTTTATCATACTCAATCAAATCACTCGGTGCAAAAACATTCTCTGTTTCCTGTGTTTTCCCCCTTTGTGAAATTCTCATCTGTACCTGAAACTTATCGGCAGTTTTTAAAAATTCTTCAAAGCTTTCGGGTGATATGAAGTTTTCCTGAATAATTTTGTCATTTAAGTAATCATAAATCACGGCACCGTTACACATAATTGCAGGTGCATTAGGCTTTATTTCAAGCGAAGAAAAGAATTCATCAATGTAGCTGATATTTCTTCCCGTTGCAACGGTAAATCTTCCGCCCTCTGCCTGAAACTCTTTTATGGCTCTGATATTTTCTTCCGTTATTGAAAACGTACCGTCCACATCTGTGCAAATCAAAAATCCTTCGTATTTCATTTTATTCCTCCATTGGGCTGAAAAGTGCCTCTCCTTCAACCGACAAATCTATAATTCCTGCTTCGGATTTTGCAAGCTCCGCAATTGTTGCTTCAAGCATCATAAGCTTGTAATCAAGTCTGTAATTACCGCCTGTTTTTACAGTTTTGTTTCCGTCAAACACAAAAGTTACATTATCGGCATCTTTTATATTAATCAAAGATGTTCTGTCCAAAAGCCCGTATTCGCTTAAAGAATTTAAAAGCTCGTCCATAGCGGTAATCTGTTCGGGATTTGTATCTTTTAAGATATCCCCCACCTTCTGCTTTTCAAGCTTTATCCCTGAAATTTCGGGGATTTCAGGTTTTTCTGCAACTGTTTCCAGGAGTCTGCCGTCTTTGTCAATCAAAACATATCCGTTACCATACTTAATGCAGGCAATCGGAACTCTCTCGGTAATTTTAAACATTACGCCTCCCGGCAGATGTCTTGCAATGTTTACGGTATCAACATAGGGAAGCTTTTTTATTTCCTCTTTGCTCCTTTTTATGTTAAGCCTGAAAATATTCTGCTCATAAGTAATTCCCGAAGATTTAACAACCTCGCCGAATTTGGTTTTTTCGTTTCCCGTAACATCAATCCATTTAATATTAAAAACAGGCGTCATCAGAAAAGTAATAACGCTGACTGCCGCCAAAATACACAAAAAGCGTATTCTGGCGGCTCTTTTTTTTCGTTTTCTGATTTCCGAACGGTTAATACTGATTATTTTTCCGCCGTCATTTTTCTTACTTTTCATTGCCTTTAATCCTTTAAACCCTTTGTATATCTGCTCCTAATTTTTTAAAAGTCAGTTCTAATTTTTCATATCCTCTGTCGATAAAATTTATGTTTCCGACCGTGCTTTTGCCCTTTGCACTAAGCCCTGCAATAACAAGTGCCGCACCGCCGCGAAGCTCATGAGCCAAAAGCATATCGCCCTTTAAGTTGCTTACTCCGTTAATTTCTGCAGTATCGCCGAAAACCTTAATATCCGCCCCCATATTATTAAGATAAGGTATATGGCGAAATCTGTCAGTAAATATTTTTTCCCTTAAAACCGTTTTACCTTCTGCCAAACACATACAGGCAGTAAGCACCGGCTGTGCATCTGTGGGGAATGCGGGATAAACCTCAGTTTCAAGACTTCCTATTCCTGAAAAGTATTTCCCCCGTTTTACACTTACTGAGTTCTTTGTTTCTTCAATTTTTGCTCCCGATTTTCTCAACGCATAAGTTACTGCGTTTAAATGGTCGGGCCTTACATTGTTTAAAACAACCTCGCCGTCTGTTGCAAGTGCTGCACACATAAAAGTTGCTGCGGCAATTCTGTCGGGAATAACCGTGTACTCGGTATCTTTAAGGGTGTCTGCCCCGTTAATCACAATTCTGCCGCTTTCAGCTCCCGAGATTTCAGCTCCCATTGAATTCAAAAACCCCTCAAGGTCAACAATTTCAGGTTCTTTTGCCGCATTTTCAATTATTGTCTGCCCATTTGACACGCAACAGGCAAGCATTATATTTTCAGTTGCTCCGACACTTGGGAAGGGCAACACAATTTTCTTTGGGATTATGCCTGATGTAAGGCAGTTTAAATGATTTTCACATTCAATAATATCTACGCCCAGCTTTTTCAGGGCTTCAATATGTATATCAATAGGCCGTGCACCTATTTCGCACCCTCCGGGATATGACAACACCGCTTTTTTAAAGCATGAAATCATACTTCCCAAAAAAATGACCGAAGAACGCATTTTGTGCATTAAAAATTCAGGAATTATATGCTTATCCGCAAATCTTGAATCACAAACAACCATACCTCCGTTAAAGCTTGCATCACATCCGAGGCAATTTAAAATATCAACTGCCGCACGCACATCCGACAGGTCGGGGCATCCGTAAATCACCGATTTGCCTCTGTTTAAAAGGCAGGCTGCAATCAACGGCAATGCCGAATTCTTAGAGCCCTGAACTGTTATTTCCCCGCAAAGACGCGTGCCTCCCGATAAAGCAAAGCAGTTCAATGTCTGCACCTCCAATAAAGCACTAAAGTTATGCTTTATCTTATGCAGTCATTTTCTGTTTGGTTACTTGTTGGGTCCTACATACTTTGAAATATTAAGAAGTATCCCCATACCCGCCATTAAAAATACAAGCGACGAACCGCCTGCACTGAAAAACGGCAGCGGCATACCTGTTACCGGCATAGATGATGTTACAACCGCAATATTTACAATAATTTGTATGGCAATCAAAGCCGTGATGCCTGTTGCAATATAGCAGCTGAATTTATCAGGTGCATTTACTGCTATATAAATTCCTCGCCAGATAAGCACCGCAAATAAAAGTATAACAACAATTGCTCCCGCAAAGCCAAGTTCTTCGCATAAAACTGCAAATATAAAATCATTCTGAGGTTCGGGAAGATACAAGAATTTCTGTCTGCTCTGCCCTATTCCAAGACCAAACATTCCGCCCGAGCCTATTGCATAAAGGGACTGTCTTATCTGCCAGCCCTCACCGCTGGGGTCGCTTCCCATAGGGTCAAGAAACACCGCCATTCTGTCACCGCGGTATCCGCTGAACGCCAGAAACAGTATTGCAGGAACTGCAACCAGAAGGCAAATTCCGAAATGTTTCATTTTTGCTCCCGAAACAAAAAGCATTGCAACAGTTACGCCGAAAAGCAAAAGAGTGCAGCTGAAGTGAGGCTCAAGCATAAGCAAAAGTGCATAAACACCAAACAAAATAAGGTATGGGACAAAATCTCTGAAGAATTTTGAGTCTTCCCATTTCTGCACCGAAAGCTTATGAGCAATCATTATAATCAAAGCATATTTTGCAACCTCTGACGGCTGAAAGCTTGCACCGCCGATACCAATCCAGCGTTTTGCTCCGTTAATTCCCGGGAAAGCTAAAACTATAAGCAAAAGACCAATAGTTCCCGCATAAATCATAAATGAATATTTTTTATAGTTGCTGTAATGGAAATTTGAAGTAACCATCATCGCAACAAAGCCTATAACAGCCCATATTATCTGTCGTTTCAGAAAATAATAGCTGTCGCCGTTCTGAACCTGTGCAGTAGGTGCCGATGCCGAAAAACACATAATAAGCCCAAAGCACACCAAAACCAAAACAATGTTAAACAAAACAGGGTCGGTCTTTGTAAAACCCATATATTCTTTTGTAACTGATTTTTTAACAGGTTTTTTCCTCAAGTCCGACACCTCTTTTCATATTTTAAATTACTGCAAAAAGTGCAATTATTGAACACACAAGTGTTACAAGAGAGAAAATGTATACAATCTGCACTTCTTTTAACCCTTTCATTTCAAAGTGATGATGAATGGGAGCCATAAGAAAAATTCTTTTTTGCGTTTTTTTAAAGTAAACAACCTGAATAATAACAGAAAATGCTTCTATTACATATATTATGCCCACTAAAATCAAAATAAGTTCCATTTTGAGTAAAATTGCAAGAACGCTTACCGCACCGCCAAGATAAAGAGAACCTGTATCTCCCATAAATACCTTTGCAGGATGGTAGTTGTAAATCAAAAATCCTATCAATGCACCGGTAAGTGCTCCGCCGTAGTAAGATACATCATAGCTTCTTAAAAGTATGGCTGCTATCGTGAAAAACAAAGTAACCACCGCTGTAACGCTTCCGGCAAGTCCGTCCAGGCCATCTGTTAAATTTACTGCGTTGGTAAATCCAATCATAAACACAGCTATGAAAATAACGTAGAACCACGAAAAATCAATATTTATGTTGGTAAACGGTATGCTGATTTCGGTGGTAACATACCCCAGCTTTACAGCCAAAACCAAAAACACAACCGAAACCAATGTCTGAAAAATAAGCTTTTGTTTTTCGTTAAGTCCCAAATTCCTTTTAAAGTGAATTTTGATAAAATCGTCTGCAAAGCCGATAACTCCAAATAAAAACGCCGCAATTATTCCCAGCCTTAATGCCGGTGTTCTGCAAGCTGCAAATGCCACCACCGTTGATACAACCAAAAAGCAAACTCCGCCCATTGTGGGAGTTCCGTTCTTTTTTTCGTGCCATTTCGGTCCTACCTCTCTGATAGTCTGCCCGAATTTCATTTTGTGAAGCACGGGAATAAGTATAGGCATAATCACCGCCGTAAGCACAAACGACACTATAAGGCTTATATAAACCGTTTTATCCATTTCTTTCGTTCTCCTTTAGAAATCAAGTAAATGCTCTGAAATTTCTTCAAGCTTCATGGAGCGTGATGCCTTAACTAAAACTATGTCGCCTTTTTCAATAAAGCTGTCTAAAAATTCAATAGCTTCTTTATTGCCGCCAAAGCTTCTTGCGTTGTTCTTATCAAACCCGCAGGATACCGCACCGCTTACAATATCACCGCTTTTTTCTCCTATTGTAATCAAGAAGTCAACCCCGAAGTCAACCACGTATTTGCCAACCAGGCGATGAGCATACCCCGAAAGCTCACCCATTTCAAGCATATCGCCCAAAACTGCGACTTTTCTTCTTCCCTGCAGCTGATTTAAGATTTTAAGCCCTGCCTCTGCAGAAGAAGGACTTGCATTGTAACAATCGTTGATTACCGTGATGCCGCAGGAATGTAAAATGTTCTGACGCATCTGCCCGGGAACAAATTCCTTAAGCGAATCTATAATTCCGGTCGGTTCTGCACCGAAGTGCTTTGCCACCGCAAAAGCCGCAAGAGCATTCTTAACATTATGGTCGCCAAGCACGGGAATCATTGCATGGTAACGGTTATCTCCGTCAACAATATCAAACTCAGTGCTGCTTCCGTCCGACAAAATATTTTCAGCCGTTATATCGGCTTCTTTATTCTCTATTCCGTAGTAAATATGTTTATGCTTAAGACTGCCTTTTAATGTCACAAGCATATCATCGTCTGCGCACAAAACCACAAGACCGTCATCTGAAAGATGAGAAAGCATTTCAAGTTTTGCCTTTAAAATATTTTCTCTTGAGCCGAGCTTTTCAACATGAGAAAGACCTATGTTTGTGTAAACCGCGACATCAGGATTTACAAGCCCTGCCAAGTAATCAATCTCACCGAAGCCTGACATTCCCATTTCCACAACACCCACTTCGTGCTGCTGATTTAATCTTAAAAGAGTAAGAGGCAGACCTATATGATTATTAAAATTTTTCTGTGTTTTAAGTACGTTGAATTTTGAGCTGAGTGCACAGGAAATCATATCCTTTGTTGTTGTTTTGCCAACACTTCCCGTTACTCCCACAAAGGGCACCGAAAACTTTTCTTTATGATATTTTGCAATTTTACCAAGTGCCTTTGTTGTATCGTCAACTAAAATCAAGCTTGTGTCTGCTTCCATTCTTCTTGAAACTACACAGCCTGCGGCACCCGCCTTTACAGCTTGCTCCACATAATCGTTCCCGTCAAAAGAATCACCGATGAGTGCTACAAAAAGCATACCTTCTTTTATAACTCTTGTATCTGTATTAATGGCAGTTATTTCTTTATCTGCCGCTCCGCAGATAAGCTTGCCGCCGGTTGCTTCTAAAATATCCGAAATTGTAAGCATTTTTCTAGCACCCCTCCATTCCCTGTTTTATTTCAAAAAGTATCTTTTCTTCATCAAAGGGGAAATTTTCTTTCCCTATTGTCTGATAAGTTTCATGCCCTTTTCCTGCAAGCACCACAACATCGCCTTTTTGTGCGTTTTTCACTGCGTACTCAATTGCCTCGCGTCTGTTTTCAATAACTATGTGATGGTCGCCTTTCATTCCCGCTAAAATCTGATTTATAATTTCTTTCGGATTTTCAGTTCTCGGATTATCTGAGGTCACTATACAAAAATCCGCTAAACTATCTGCAATTGCACCCATTATGGGACGCTTTTTATTATCTCTGTCGCCGCCGCACCCGAAAAGCACAACAACTCTGCCTTTT
>CAZBJD010000051.1:0-10135 GCA_964492155.1 uncultured Eubacteriales bacterium | reverse complement strand
GATTTTCTTCTTGTTGCTTCTCTTGCTTTTCTTGCAGCTTCTCTTGCTCTTGCTGCTGTGATTGATTTTTCAACAATCATTTTTGCAATCTGCGGATTTTCTTCCAAAAACGCACCAAACTCAGAGTTCATTACAGATGTAACAAACTCTCTCATTTCGCTGTTACCGAGCTTTGTTTTGGTCTGACCTTCAAATTCAGCCTCCTGAAGCTTAACTGAAACTACCGCAGCTAAACCTTCTCTTGTATCTTCGCCCGAAAGCTTTTCATCATCTTTTAATACTTTATTTTTTCTTCCCCAATCATTTAAAAGACGTGAAAGTGAGTTTTTAAAGCCAACCTCATGAGTTCCGCCCTCGGCAGTATTGATATTATTTGCAAAAGTGAAGATTTTTTCTTCATAAGAATCGTTATACTGCAACGCAATTTCAACCATTGAGGTTTCTCTTTCGCCTTTTATATAAATAACGTTGGGATTTACGGGATTTTTGTTTTTATTTAAATATTCAACAAAGGATTTGATACCGCCTTCGTAAAGCAAAACCTTTTCTTTTTCGTCTTCTTCGGCATTTTCTCTTAAATCTCTTAAAGTAATTTTAATTCCGCCGTTTAAGAAAGCCTGCTCTCTTAGTCTTACCAAAAGGGTTTTGAAATCAAATTCTGTTTCTTCAAAAATTTCTTTATCGGGAAGAAAAGTAACTTTTGTACCTTTTTCGGAAGTTTCGCCGACAATATGAAGGTCTTCAACCTTGTTTCCTCTTTCAAACTTCATATTATAGATGTTTTCGCCGTTTTTTACTTCAACGAAAAGCCATTCTGAAAGTGCGTTAACAACAGACGCACCAACACCATGAAGACCGCCTGATACCTTGTATCCGCCTTCGCCGCCAAACTTACCGCCTGCGTGAAGAATTGTAAAAACAACCTCAACTGCAGGAAGACCTGTTTTTTCCTGAATACCGACGGGAATACCGCGTCCGTCGTCAGTTACGGTAATTGAGTTGTCAGGGTTAATGGAAACATCAATATTTTTGCAATAACCTGCCAATGCTTCGTCAATTGAGTTGTCTACTATTTCATAAACAAGATGATGAAGACCTCTTTTTGATGTTGAACCGATATACATACCCGGACGTTTTCTAACCGCCTCCAAGCCCTCTAAGACCTGTATGTCGTTACTGTTGTAATGCTCAACTGCCATAAAATTACCTTTCCTTTCTGTTTTTGCTCTGCAAAACAATTAATAATGAATAGTAAATAATGAATAATTTCGGTTAAAATTCAATTTTGTTGAATTTTTTCATTTATTATTCATTTTTAATTATTAATTTTTCATTCTGATACATATCCGTTTTGAATATGTATCAGCTTAGTATCTTTTCTTCTGCCAAAGCTTCCTTTGTCTGTTGAAGTTATAATTACCTGTTTATTTTTAATTTCGCTTAAAAAATATTTTCTTCTTACAGAATCAAGCTCTGATAAAATATCATCCAACAGAAGCACGGGATATTCGCCCGTTATTTCTTTCATATATTCCGCCTGGGCAAGCTTTAAAATTAAAATAACCGTTCTTTGCTGACCCTGAGATGCAAACTCCTTAACTTTTTTTCCGTTTATATAAAAGGATACATCTTCACGGTGAATTCCGAAAACTGAAAATCTTTCGTCAATCTCTTTTAATTTCAAATCCTCTAATTTTTTATAAATATCCTTCTGCATCTTTCTGCGGTCGTTTATTTTAACGCAAGGCTCATATTCTATTTCAAATTTATCCAATGTAAGTGCAATTTCTCTGTGAAAATCCTGAGCCAACGGCTTTAAAAATTCATAAAACTTATTGCGGTAAAATATAATGTCAGCACCCAGTTCAGCTAACTTTTCATTATAAATATCTATCATTCCCGCATAAGCCATACCTTCTTTTAAAACCTTGTTTTTCATTTTTAAAACCTTGTTATACTCGGTAAGTTTTAAAAAATAATTGGGTTTTACCTGAGATATTGCAATATCGGTAAATCTTCTTCTTTCACCGGGACCGTCTTTTATGATACAAAAATCCTCCGGCGAAAACAAAACTGCATTAAATTTTCCTATAAGCTCGCTGTTTTTAACAGTTTTTATGTCATTTACAAAGATTTCACGGTTTTTATCTGAAAATAAATTGATTTTTGCATTAAACTGCCGTTCTTTATTTACAAAATCAAGCTCTGCTTTTGCATAATCTTTGCCATGCATTATTAAGTCTTTGTCTTTTAACACTCTGTGGCTTTTTGCAACCGCAAAAAAGTAAATTGCTTCGACAATATTGGTTTTTCCCTGACCGTTAAAGCCGTAAATCAAATTTATACCCGGAGCAAAATCAAGATTTAAATCTTCATAATTTCTGAAATCTTTAAGCTTTAAATTCAAAACCTGCATTTATAAATCTCCGCCCTGATTTTTCTTAAGTGACGCAGCACTTGCGGGTGATAAATAATATTTTTCGTTATTTTTTTCGTCAACGCAAAGAATTATTGACTGAGGAACCTTTTTTTTATCTGCATTTTCTATTTTTTTATTTGATTTCAGATACCAGTAAAACTCCTGCCCCTCAACCGATGATGTAAACTCATCAAAATCAAAAATTCCAAGTATGTCTTTTGCGAAAAGCCTTATGTCTCCTCCAATATTTATAATCATAATTACTTTTTAAGTCTGATAGGAAGAATTATGTAGAAAAATCTGTCACCTTCCAAAGGTGTTACAACCATAGGTGAAAGAGGAGTTGAAAATTCAACAAAAACTTCTTCGGTATCGCATGAATTAAACACATCTAAAAGAAACTGATTTGTAAAACCAATTTCCAGATTTTCTCCGTAAAGCTTTTCAATGGCGGTTTCATCGTGAACTTTACCCACCAATGTTTCACAATCAATAACAATATTATCGTCGTTTATGTTAATTCTAACGGGACTTTTTACCTTTTGTCCGCTGATGATAGGCGAAACTCTTTCAAAAGTATCTTTAAGCTGACGAACACTGCCTTTGCATTTTACAGGGCTTTGAGTCTGGATAAATTTTTCGTAATTTATGTATTCGCCCTCCAAGCGTCTTGAAGTTAAGCGGCAATTATCAAATTCAAATGAAACAAAACGGTCGGCAGGGTAAATTTCAACATTTCCCGTTTCTCCCAAAACCTTTAAAAGCTCGTTTAATGTTTTGAAAGGAACCACAAAATCGCTTATTGCGATTGACTCAATAACAGGCTCGCGTCTGATTGCAAGACGGAAACCGTCAAGTGCTACGATATTTAAAATTCCGTCTTTAACAGAAAACAATTCGCCTGTTAAAATAGGCTTCATTTCTGATTTTGCAGTTGCAAAAAGACTCTGACGTACCATTGCTTTTAATTTTGCACATTCAATTACTATTTTTCTGTCAATATCCACATCAAATGATGAAGGATATTCTTCTGCATCAAGCCCTGAAATCTGGAAAACAGACTGACCTGACGTAATTGTTGTGATATATTTTTCGTCTGATTCAAATAAAACGTACTGTCCGCCCGAGCGTCTTATAATATCTCCGAACATTTTAGCGTTCAATACTATTTTTCCGCCTTCCGATACTTCAGCATCAAAAGAAGCTTCAATTGCAATCTCCAAATCGTTGCCGGTGATACAAATTGTGTTTCCCACAGTTTCAAGCAAAAGCCCCTCCATAACAGGAAGTGTTGAATTGATTGAAACAGCTTTTTCAGCCTTCTGAATTGCCGATAAAATATCTTCTTTTAAGCATTTGAATTTCATAAATTTCGCTCCTTTTGGGATTTGTATCCGCAGGCACTTCAGCCCACGAAAAAACATCTATCTATCTTTTAATTATAGTATACAGTAGCAGTATATCTTGTCGAAAGTGTAGAAAATCCAAAAATTTCCCTGTATAATCACAAAAAACGTGTATATAATATTTAAGATAACGTGTTTATTGTTTTTAATAAAAAGAAGTTATATACATTATCGGAAAACAGTTATTGAATTATCTACATAAATTGTATAAAACTTTATCCGAAAATAATATTTTTAATATCATTTACGGCAGTTTTGATTTCTTCGTCTTTTTTAATATCGTCTTCAATCTTATTGATTGCGTAAAGTGTTGTGGAATGTTTTCTTTCAAAGGCTTTGCCGATGGCAGTTGAAGTGATTTTCTTAACTGTTACCGAGCAAAGATACATTGCCAATTGCCTTGCGGTTGCAATTTCTTTTTTACGGCTTTCACCCATAAGGTCATCCAGTGTAATGTTAAAATATTTGCAAACTGCACGTTTTACCATATCAACCGTAACATCTACATCTGATTCATAAACTAAATCCTTTAATATTTCCGCTGCGGTTTCTTCGGTGATATTTTCGTTTATGTTAATGTTTTTGTATGCGATAATTTTATTAAGAGCACCCTCAAGCTCACGGATATTAGACTTGATATTATCTGCAATATAAACATAAACATCGTCTGAAAAACGTATGCCTTCGTTTTCTGCCTTGTTTTTAAGAATTGCAATTCTTGTTTCAAAATCGGGCGGGGTTATATCTGATGTTAAACCCCATGCAAATCTTGAACGAAGCCTTTCTTCGATAGGCTGAATTTCGTTTGGCGGACGGTCTGACGTTAAAACAATCTGCTTTGAATTTTCATAAAGCTCGTTAAATGTGTGGAAAAATTCTTCAACGGTTGACTCTTTGCCCGCAATAAACTGAATATCGTCAACAATCAGTATATCTGCACTTCTGTACTTTTCTCTGAAAAGGTCTGTTGTTTTCATCTGCAGAGATTTAATAAAATCGTTTGTATATTTTTCAGATGAAACATAAATAACCTTTGCGTCGGGGCGGGAAGATTTGAAAAAGTTGCCGATTGCCTGAGAAAGATGTGTTTTCCCCAGACCTGCACCGCCGTACAAAAACAGAGGATTATATTTTCCGCCGGGAGCTTCCGCAACCGAAAGAGCATATGCGTGAGCATATCTGTTTGAATTTCCTACAATAAAATTGTCAAATGTATATTTCGGATTTAAAAGATTTTCGTCTTTTTTAATTCCGATTTTCTTATACTCGTCTGCCTCTGATTCAAGAGGTTCTTCTTCTCCGTGAAGCAAAACCTTTAATTTATAAACTTTTTTTGTAACTTTAAAAACAGCGTCTTTTATTATTTCCGCATATCTGTCCTCAATAGAGCCTTTTGCAATGGAATTGGGTGCCCATACAAACATAAATTCAGTGCCGAATTTTACTTTTTCAATAGGCTTTATCCAGGTGTTATACTGCACATCCATAATAAGACCGGAGTTTTTAATTCTCTGGCAGGCTTCCTGCCATATATTCTCGTGTATACTCATAAAATCACCATATGTAAAAAGAATAAAATTATACGAAATAATTATATCACAAAATAAACAAGATATCAAGAAAAAATTTTAAAGTATTTATGTTTAAAACAAAAAAACACCTCTAATTTAAAAAATAGGGGTGTTTTTGATTAGGGTTACGTTAATTTTGAAAAACTTTAATTTTGAGCCTGTTTAATCATCTTGGCTGAAACTGCATCAAAATAAAGGCTTTCTCCCGATTTAAATACTATCTCAAAACAGGGCTGTGCCGAAAGGGACTTATATTCTTTGGGGTTGCTCTCGGTATAATAGCCTGCATTTACAGCAATAATTTCGGCTTTTTCGTCTTTGCTTTTGTTTGCGGAATAATTAAGAAGAACATTTATGGGGTTGTTGGTGAATTTTTCAGACCCTGAGAGTGAATCAAGAGTAAAAATTCTTCCTCTTACCTGATAAACTCCGCCGCCGCTGACATAAACTTCTGTTGAAACATTAAAAAGCTCTTTGTCGAAAAAATAGTGGTGATAAATAATTTTGTAGTTTCCGTTAATAAGCTCTGCAGAATTTTCCCTTAAAACAGATGTGTCTATTTCGTGGTTTTTTAAAAATTTCGTTGAGTAATTTACCACATTTTTTTTATTGAATTCTTTGAAAGTATGGTTGTCTTTAACATTCCATAAAAATTCGCCGTTTGTAATTTCAAGGTCGCCGCTTTCTCCGAAATATTTTCCGTCTTTAACAATAAATTCACCCAAAAGCTTTGATGCAAGAACCTTTTCATCGGCGGTAATTCCCTTTAAATTAAGGTAATTAATATTGTCGGATTTTGTGATTTTAACGCTTTTGTCAAGAACTACGTTTCTTTCGCTCAGGATTTTCACCGTATCTTCAATTGTTTTGCTGTTTGGGGTGGTAATATCATTGGAAGTAACAAAAATATAGCCAATCAGAAACAGATTAACTATTGCAAAAAGAATTATTAAAATTGTTTTCGCACGTCCGAAATTCATATTTTCACCTTTTTACAAAAAAATGTTTACAACTTATTTTATTTATGATAACATATTGGTAGATTTATTGTCAAGTAAAAGGAGACTGTTTAAGTGGAGCTTAAAGCCGTTGTATTTGAAGAAAGCGACATAAAAAAATGTCTGGCGAGAATTTCCCATCAGATTATAGAAAAAAACGAAGACCTTGACAATGTGTGCCTGCTCGGTATTAAAACAAGGGGCGTTTATATTGCGGAAAGGCTTAGGGAAAACATTAAAAATTTTGCGGGAGTGGATATTTTGTGCGAAACTCTTGATATCACCCATTACCGCGACGATTTAACCGAGATTGTAATAAATCCCGCTCTTATCGGCATTGACATTGAAGGAAAAACCGTAATTTTAGCCGACGATGTTTTATACACAGGCAGAAGTGCCCGTGCGGCAATGGAAGCAGTTATAAAAAAAGGCAGACCTGCCTCTGTTCAGCTGGCGGTTTTGGTTGACCGCGGCCACAGGGAGCTGCCAATCCGTGCCGATTATGTCGGCAAAAACATTCCCACGTCAAAGTCGGAGGTTATAAAGGTTAATCTTTCAGATACCGACGGGAAAGAAAATATTGAGATTTACAGTAAATAATGGATGTCTGAATAATTATTCATTATGTAAGGGGCATTTGTGAATGCCCCGCAGAAACAAAATTGCCTCTTAAGTAAATACTGATTTTCAAAAACAACCCTTCCGTCACACTTTCGTGTGACACCTTCCCTTGCACAGGGAAGGCTTTATGATGCGTTTTTTAAGGCTCGTTTTGTATAAAGAAAGCAGGGGACATTTGTGAATGTCCCGCTGTGTTGCCTGAAATTTCAGTTTCTTTTTTCAATTTCTGAAATCATTTCAACGCGTTTTGCGTGGCGGTCGCCTTCGTATGAAGCACCGAAAAATGCGTCGACAATCATTTCGGCGGTTGCCTGACCGATTACTCTTGCACCGAAGGAAACGATGTTTGCGTTGTTGTGTCTTACTGCCATTTCTGCACTGTAGGGTTCAGAGCAAACAACTGCTCTTATTCCGTTGACTTTGTTTGCGGCGATTGAAATTCCAACTCCTGTTCCGCATACCAAAACACCTTTTTCGGCTTCTCCCGATTTTACCTTAAGAGCAACTTTTTCGCCGAATTCGGGATAGTTGCAGCTATCGGTGGTATATGTACCGCAGTCTGTAACCTCAAAGCCCTTTGCTTCAAGATACCCCTTGATATGATTTTTAAGGTCAAGACCTGCGTGGTCGCTTCCTATTGCAATTTTCATAAAAATCTCCTCCAATTATCATTGATAGAGATATTCTATCATTTTTTTTATTATTTTTCAATATATTCGGGACTTTTTTTGTTGACAAAATCAAAAGATAAGAGTATGATAAAATTAACTTTTGAAGAAAGGAAATGTTTATGAAAAAAGCACTCGTAATTATAAATCCCAAAGCAGGAAAAACACGCTCAAAAGCTATGCTTTTTGATATTGTTGAAGCACTTTGCAAGAGTGAATTTTCAGTTAACTGTCAGATTACGCTTTGCAGCGGCCATGCAAAGGAAATCGCGGAAAAAGCTGCGAAAAAAAACTGCGATTTAATTATTGCGGTTGGCGGCGACGGTACTTTGAACGAGGTTACCGAGGGTGTTATGAAATCGGGCAAATCGGTGCCTGTCGGTTACGTACCTGCGGGAAGCACTAACGACTTTGCGTTAAGTACGGGCATTTCTTCAAATGTTAAAGAAGCCATTTCGGATATTATAAACGGTGAAGATTTTCCTATGGATATCGGCTCTTTTGAGGACAGATATTTTAATTATGTTGCGTCTTTCGGTGCATTTACGGCGGTTTCATACAAAACTCCTCAAATTACCAAAAATGCGTTGGGGCATCTTGCCTATATAATTGAAGGTGTAAAAGATTTAGGCTCAATTGTGCCCTGCCGTCTTAAAATCGAAGCCGACGGCGAAGTTCATCAGGGCGATTATATATTCGGTGCAGTGGGAAATTCAACCTCAATCGGCGGTCTTATTAAGTTAAAGGAAGAAATGGTAAGCCTTTCCGACGGGGTTTTTGAAGTAATTTTAATTAAAAATCCTCAAAATCCCATTGAACTGAGTGCAATTATCCACGGTCTTACCTTCAGTGATTTTACTGACCCTATTTTTGAATTTTTCAAAGCGTCGGAATTGAAAATCACCTCGGAGGGCGATTTTGACTGGACTTTAGACGGTGAATTTGAAAAGGGAAAAAAAGAAATTAAAATATCCAATATTCATAACGGATATGTGCTCAGAAAAGGAACTAAACAATGAAAACAGTTGTGGTAACAGGTGCATCGGGCGGTATCGGCAGAGAGATTGCAAGGTCTTTTAAGGATATGGGATATATGGTTTTCGGAACATATTTTAATTCCCCCTTTGAAGAAAACGGGATAATTTCTGTTAAATGCGATGTGAAAAGCGAAAATGATGTAAAAGAGCTTTCAGAATTTGTTATAAAAAAATCAGGCGGAATTGATGTTTTGGTTAATTGTGCCGGTGTGTGCAAAACGGGAGTTTTTCAGGATTTTTCAGAAAATGACTATAATAAAATATGCGACACAAACTTAAAGGGTGCATTTTTGGTGTCAAAGGAATTTGCACCCTTTATGATAAATAAAAAGTGTGGAAGAATTATAAATATCAGCTCAATCTGGGGGGTAAGCGGTGCTTCCTGCGAAGCGGTTTATTCCGCGTCAAAGGCAGGTTTAATCGGTTTTACAAAGGCACTTGCAAAAGAGCTTGCTCCCAGCGGAATAACTGTAAATGCGGTATCTCCCGGTGTTATTTTAACGGATATGCTGAAAGAGTATTCAGATGAAGAACTTGAAGAACTGAGAAATCAGACACCGGTCGGAAGATTGGGTACGCCCAAAGATGTTGCAAACGCAGTAATGTTTTTTGCAAGCGAAAATTCAGACTTTATATCGGGGCAAAATCTCGTGACAGACGGACTTTTCAGCCAATAATTATTCATTATCAAAACGGCGTTTGCATCGCTGCTTGTATCTTTTTTCTGCCATAAACCATTCGTATTCCTCCTCGTCGGAAATAAGCTTAAGGGGCGGAACTGCGGATGGTTTTTCATTTTCGTCCAAGGCTACCATCACTACATAAGCGGTATTTATAAGGGTTTGCTTGCCCGAAAGTGCTTCAACATAGGTTTTAACGCAGATTTCCATTGATGTAGTGCCGGCATAAGTGATATAGCCGTCTAAAACTACAGTATCGTTAGGGCGGGCGGCACCTTTGAACTGCAGCGTGTCCACCACCGCGGTGGTAACATTTTTTCCCGAGTGACGGCGGGCAACAACCGCCGCAACCACATCAATCCACTCCATCAGCTTACCGCCGAACAATCGGTTGTAGCCGTTGATACTGTCCTGAGTTAAAATCTGCACTTGCCCCGACCTTGAATATTCAACAGTTTTTGGTTTCATAAAGCCTCTCCTTTTTAAAAAGCCTAATTTTTAGTGATTTTTTACTTGATTTTTATTCTAAGATGTGGTATACTACCAATATTGATGAGCAATTTTGCAAAAAAATATGCACCCTTAGCTCAGCTGGATAGAGTAACCGGCTACGAACCGGTAGGTCAGGGGTTCGAATCCCTTAGGGTGTGCCAGAAAAAACGACAAGTTTCGACTTGTCGTTTTTTCAGTTATATTTGCCTGCGGCAAGTTATATTGCTACGCAGTTTTATTTGG
>CAZBJD010000050.1:0-10283 GCA_964492155.1 uncultured Eubacteriales bacterium | reverse complement strand
GATAAAGCTCCATAAGGGTAAATTCAGGATTGTGTCTTGTGTCAAGACCTTCATTTCTGAACACTCTGCCGATTTCGTAAACTTTTTCAAGACCGCCTACAATAAGCCTTTTAAGATATAATTCCAAAGAAATTCTAAGTTTGAAATCTTCATCCAATGCGTTAAAGTGCGTTTCAAAAGGACGAGCAGCAGCACCTCCGGCGTTAGATACCAGCATTGGGGTTTCTACTTCTAAGAATCCCAAACTGCCAAGATAACTGCGGATTGATGAAATAATTTTTGAACGTTTGATGAAAGTGTCTTTTACATCTCTGTTCATTATCAAATCAATGTATCGCTGTCTGTAACGCAAATCTGTGTTTGTCATACCGTGAAATTTTTCGGGCAATGGCATAAGAGATTTTGTTAAGAGTGTAATTTTATTTGCTCTTACTGAAATTTCACCTGTCTGGGTTGTAAAAACTTCACCTTCAGCACCGATGATATCACCAATATCGAGTTTTTTAAATCTGTTGTATTCATCTTCACCAAGTATATCTTTTTTAACAAAAAGCTGAATCTGACCTTCAGAATCTGCAATATGAGCAAAACCAACCTTACCCATACCTCTTTTTGACATAATTCTTCCGGCAACAGAAACAATCTGTCCATCTAATGGTGAAATGTGGGCAGTAACTTGTTTTTCTTCACCTCTGACTTCAATTGTGCGTTCTTCGACGGTACAATTTTCAGATATGTCTTTTGATGTATGTGTGCGATTGTATTTTGTGATTTCAAAAGGGTCGCGATTTTCATTTTGAAGCTCAGTTAATTTGTCGCGTCTGACCTGTAAAATTTCGGACAATTCTTTTACGTTATTTTCGTTGCATTCCATGGTTGTTCCTCCATAATTAATAAAATACTTACTAATTATATAATAAACTGTAAAAAAATACAAGTTTTTTCTTAAAAATTATAAAAATATATTGATTTAGGCATTATTTTTTGGTAAAATAATGTAAAGAAAAGTTAATGAGGTGTGCGTATGAAATGTCCGTTTTGCGGCAGTGCCGAAAGTAAAGTAATAGACTCGCGACCGACCGATGAAGGTACTATCATCAGAAGACGCCGTGAGTGTATTGAGTGTGAGAAAAGATTTACAACATATGAAAAAATTGAGAGTATCCCTCTTCGCGTTATTAAAAAAGATAAATCCCGCGAAATGTTTGACTCTCAGAAATTGTTGAATGGTATTATGCGTGCATGTGAGAAGCGTCCTGTTACAATGGAACAATTGCAAAATATTGTTGATGATATTGAAAATGATATTTTCAGCACACTTGATAAAGAAATTTCAACAAAAGAGATTGGACAAAAGGTTATGGATGCTCTCAAGAAAATTGATGAAGTTTCATATGTTCGTTTTGCATCGGTATACAGGCAGTTTAAAGATATTGATACCTTTATGCAAGAGCTTAGTGCTTTGATACGTAATAAGGAAAATGAAAATTAGTAATTTATATTAATCATTATATTTGTAATTGGAATTATTAAAAGTAATACACTTAAAAGAAAAAGGAACCATGCTCCTTTTTCTTTGTTTTTTATGCAATAAATTCCGTAGGAAGCACTTCTTGCCGCACTGATAATTACCAATATAAAATATATAGTTTTTATAAGCATTTTTACTCCTAACGTATAGTGCGATAGTCCACGTTTACAATAAATCTGACATCTTTGTAATTTTTTCCCCAATTGAAAATTTCAAGGTCTTGCTCAGTGATGAATTTCATTCTTATGTGCCGACCGATATTTGCTATATCTGCATTAAACTCCTTTGCTGATTTATACAGGAGTTTTTCACAGGAGTCTTTTATATATTTAATTACTTCATTGTCAAATTTGTTGCTATCGGGGATCGTTGCGGTCGGTGTACCGTAGAAACTCAAATTAACAGTAACAACTGTTTCAGATGAAATATCAATATGAATATTCGGATAGTTATCCTGACTCAGATTTACTGCCGGCATAGCTGTGGAAATTGTTAAATATCCGTTTTTATAATCACCGGTAAGAATATTCAGCGCTATGGTTTCGTCGTTATCTAATGTACCAACCTGAACAAAGTGTTTGATTACAGATGTTGAAATATGATTATCGGTACCTATGAGCGGCACGGATACAACATCGCTTTTTTCAAAATCGTACAGATGTGCCGAGAATGATTGGGGAGAATAATCTTTGTCAAAAACCATATCGTAGTATCTGGCAGGATTTAGTTCAAACGGTGAAGAAATATTGTTTAAATAATCTTCGGCAGTACTCTCCGAAACAGCCACAAGCACGGTTGGACGCATATCAGGGTTTTCGATTACAGATTTTATTTCTGATTCAATGCTTTTTTCTGCAAGAGACTTTGAAAACAGAATTAGTTTGCAATGGGCTATGTTGATTTCTTTTGTAACTTTCTGATTGGCAGCATCAATGGCAGCGTACAAGTTTTCCGCTGATACTTTTATGTTCTGCAGAGTTACAGATTTTTCAGAAGAAGTAAATCCTGTTTCTATTCCGCTGCTTATGTTTAATGGTACGGCGGACTGAAGCGTGTATTGTTTATAACCATTTTCACTATCGTCAATACCGATTGCCAAAATGTATATCATATCGTCAACTTCTGTAGAATCGTAACATGAACATGATAGCAACATTAAGAGTACGGCTGAAATTCCTAAAAACATTTTTTTCATTTTGGGCACCACACTTTTTTAGTAATAATTATCATAGGTGGTAGGACAAAGGCAATTATCCACAAAACA
This sequence comes from uncultured Eubacteriales bacterium, assembly GCA_964492155.1. Lineage (GTDB taxonomy): Bacteria > Bacillota > Clostridia > RGIG6154 > RGIG6154 > RGIG2094. The sequence goes on along the minus strand of CAZBJD010000050.1, from coordinate 7,488 downwards.
TAATTGGTATTCTCAAGTATATTAAACATATATTCTTCAAGGATGTTTACAGTTGCAGCTGACGCAATTATCAATCCAACGGGTATTATTAGCTCATTCATCTTTTTAATTTCAAACAATTTGGCAGTGATGTGCGTTAAAAAGAATAACATTGAAGATAAATACAGAAGTGCTGAAATGCAATACAATATCAAAAACACGGAATCAAATCGTTGCAAAAAATTACCGAATTCAATTTGTTTAATTAATCTGAAAAATGGTTCATAATTCTCAGATTGACTTACAGATGAAATTGCATAAATGATTCCAATTACGAAGAAACACAAAAAAGACCATATAACGGTGCGATTTCCAATCTTTTTAAAATCTTCAGGATACTTCAGTAACGGCGGAAGAAAAAAGAGAATAATTAATTCAAAAAGCATAGAAAGCATTAGAATACTTTTGCTGAAAACAACCGATATCCCGCGACCAAAGACAGGGAATAAATTATATACATCATTTTTGTTGAAGGTTGCAAGCGTAAGAATAATAGCAACAAAATAGATTATGGGAACAAAAAAACTGCAAACTTTACCAATGCTGTTTAATCCGCAAAGAGTTCCGATTATCATAGCGACCGTAAAAAATCCTACGATAAAATATATTGGTGACTTGGGCAAAGCCATAACTTTAATACCCTCACAGTATTGTCTGAGAGTGAGAATTGTAACCGTTGCGATAGCAGTAATAATCACAGTCCCTACTATTAGTTTTAAAGTTTTGCTGCTGATTAAATCCAGTAAATCAAAGTTGTATTCAGATAATCTTGAAATCAATTGCAATTCAATGAATGTTACCAAAAACAAAGATACTGTCATTATCGGTACGGCATTTTCTGCAGAATTCTTCAAATAAACAGGGGCAAGCACAAATAATTTGTTGCATAATAAATTTACCATAAGTGCAATAGCCTCTCTGGTTTCAATTTTATAGTCTGTCAATTATTTCGCCCACTTTCTGCTGATGTCCGATTGTACTCGTTTGTGCTTTGCGTTTAAATAACTGTGCCTGAATTCTTTTTTCCAAATGGGGTAAGTGAATAAATATCTGAAAATATTGTCGTTCTTATCATTGTCAAGCGTTTTGAACATTGAAATACCCAGCGAATTTACGTTACACAATGCACAGGTGTTTATAAATATTCCAAGGCTTACACCTAAAAATCCGCAAATTGCACCTAAAAAAGTGTAAAAATATCTTGAAAGCCTGAATCCAAATGCAGCGGAATAGTCGGGTGTAGCAAATGAACCTATTCCGGCTATTGCAACAATAATAATTGAAATCGGACTGACAATATTGGCGCTTACAGCTGCTTGACCGATAATTAACCCACCAATAATACCCAAAGTTGAACCGACAGGGGAAGGTACGCGTATACTTGCTTCGCGTATCAAATCGAAAGCAATTTCCATTATTATCAGTTCAGTAAGAGCAGAAAAAGGTATTGCCTCTCGCGTTGCTTCAATAGCAAATAACAGGTCAGTGGGAAGCATTTCATGATGAAAATTCAGAATTGAGATATACACTCCGGGCAAGAACAGGGAAACTGCTATGCCAAGCAGTCGTATAAACCTTATCATATTTGAAAATGGAAAACGTAGATTTCTATCTTCCATAGTTGTAAAAAATTCACTTACAGTTATTGGCATAATAAGTGCAAACGGACTGCCTTGCAATATAACCGCAATCTTTCCTTCAATCAAAGATTCGGCAGTCTTATCAGGTCTTTCGCTTTTCAACATTTGCGGCATCAACGAAAAAGTGCTGTCTTCAATCAGTTGTTCCAGTTCGCTTATCTGATAAACATAATCAACTGCTATGTTGTTTATTCTATTTCTCAGTTCATCAACCAAAGTGTCATTTGCTATGTTTTTCATATACATAAATGCACAGGGAGTCTTGCTTTGTCTTCCTACTGATAGATTTTCGATAATCAGATTTTCGTCTCTTATAATTTTTCTCACCAGAGCCGAATTGATCTTGAAATTTTCATTAAAACCTTCGTGAGGACCGATAATTACTGCGTCGGTGAGCGGTGCATCAATGCCTCGTCTGTCCCAACATTTTACATCGCAGATGATTGCTTTTTTTATACCGTCAACGAAAATGGCACAATCACCGAAATTAACGCTGTCTGCAATTTCTGAAAAATCTGAAGCCACAACCGTTTGGTTATGAGTAATCAGGGTGTTCAAAAGTAAGTCTTCGGTGGGATTATCTTGAGTAATCAGCATTAACGGGGCTAAAATATTAAGATCCATAACGCTTGTGTTAGTCATACCCTCGATAAATAAAATAAAACCCATAGAATTGCCTATTTTGATTTCCCGTATTTTTATATCACCGCTTTTCTCATAGTTAAAGTAGGCTTTGGCATTGCGAAGATTGTCCGATATATTTTCAGATACAGTAATTTTACGGGGAGGCGGCGGTGGTTGCACGCGAGCCTGACTGTCAAAGATAAACTTGTTCTCGGTATCGCTTTTACTGTAAAATATCAGCTTTTTTAAATGGTTAAATATAGTGTTCATATAATTATTATTTCATACCGATGTTAAAATATTCAAAAAGTGGAATATCCGGTGTAAATTTTCATATTATTTACAAAAAGAAAAAGTGAGGTAAGGATATGGAAGTAAAAAAAGAAAAGATTTCTTGGACAGAAACCATTGCAAATAAAACATTTCAAATTCAAACGGATGCAGATGTAATTGTTCCAGACACAAAGCCGGATATACTAAAAATATTACAAGTAGATGCACATGCAAGGATGACAAGCCATGAATTGCAGAGCGACAGAATTATTGTTAACGGTATGGTTAAGTATAATATAGTTTATATGCCGGATGATGATACAAAACAACCGCATTGCATAATAACACAAATGCCTTTTACTGATGTAGTGTCATTTAATGGAATTGAACCAAGAATGCAAGGGGAGCTTGAAGCAGAAATTGTCGGGGTGAACTACAGAATAATCAACGGCAGAAAATTTTCTGTCAAAAGTATGGTAGAGGTTGTTGCCAAAATCAGTAAAACGGAAGATATAGAATGTGTATGCTCAATAGATGATGACAGCGTGCAAGTTAAAAATGAAGAAGCAGAATATCTTGTAAGGTCTGCCGAATGTGAAAAAGTATTTACTGTTAACGAAAAAATTGTTGTTCCGCAATCAGAAACAGCTATTGGCGAAGTTTTGAAAGTAACTCCAAAGATCAGCGAATATACTACAAAAGTTATAAGTAATAAAATTATTCTAAAAGGAGAAGTGCAGCTTACGTGCACTTATGCTGATGCTTCTGAAAATGAAATAATTTCTGTTAATAACATTATTCCTTTCACGGAAATACTTGATGTAGACGGAGTTAAAGCCGATGATATTTGTAATGTGAAAATAATTGTTGCAGATTACAACTATAATTGCGAAGAAAATGCTGACGGTGAAATAAGAAGTTTAGAGGTACAATCAGAAATTGTTGCGAAAGTAACGGCACTTCGTGAGGAAAAAATTAACATATTGTGCGATTGCTATGCTACATGTTGTGAGGTTAATTTAAAAACAAAAATGATTAATTTACCACAAAAGATAACAGATGTTGAGTATCAGGATACATTTAAAGCACAAATTGAAGTTGAAGATGATGAACCCGAAATCAGCAGAATATATGATGTTTTTTCGAAAGGGTATATTGATGAAATAGAGCAAGCTGACGATAGACTTAACATCAGGGGAAGTGTAGACAGTTATATACTATATGCGACCGGAGATGAAGATGTACCGATTTACTGTGCCAGAAATGAAATAGATTTTTCTGAGAGCTTCGATTGTGAGGGGCAACACTTTGCAAAAGGTGATTTCAGTGCAAGGGTGCTTAATGCATCCTATGTATTAAATGACAGTAAAAATGTTGAATTGCGCGTTAATGTAAAAGTAGATGGGTTAATTTACAGTAATTCTAAAAAAACGGTTATCACTGAAATAACTGCTGAAGAGTTGGCTGCAAAGCCGGATATTGCTTCAATTACTGTATATTTTGTTCAGGAAAATGACACTTTATGGGAAATTGCAAAAAGATATCTCACCACAATTGATGCTATTAAATCTGTAAACGACGGCATAGATGATAATTTGCAAAAAGGAATGCAACTTCTGATACCAAAGTATAAAGCATATAAATGATTTGAGTTAGGCAATCTGTAAGGCTTAACACGCCGAAAACAATAGCACTGTTTTCCCAGTTGTTTTTATCATTGTAAAATGCTGTGCCAAGGAATACGCTGCTGCCTATTTTTTCAACACTGTCAGGGATTATTACATTCTTTAATTGAGTGCAGTTGTTAAATGCAGAGCCGCCTATGCTTTTTTTGATGCAGATTTTAATATGAAAATTCTAAAATCAGAAAAACCACCGAAAACACAATGTTTTCGGTGGTTTGGTCTGAGTGATGAGATTTGAACTCATGGCCTCTTGAACCCCATTCAAGCACGCTACCATCTGCGCCACACCCAGATAACTTTAAACATTATACACAAAAAAATATGGTTTGTCAATACATAAACACAAATTTCTTTAAATATTTTTTAATGTGACAAACAGTGATATAATAGCTATTGACTTTTTTAAAAGTTGCGTTTATAATGAATTAGATGTTATATTTTGGATGGGAGGCAGTTTATGTCTGTAAAAACATTGTTGCGTATCAATAAGTTGTTCAAGCTTCCTAAGCATCCTTTTAATATGCAGCAAAATGGTGAAATGACGTACGCCGAATGGCAGTATAAAAAAGGCAGAGATACAATTAAATTCTATCTGGAACATACCGACGAGAATGAAATGTTTGCTAATAAATCTGTTCTTGATATCGGTTGTGGAGCAGGCGGAAAGTCATTGTATTATCTTTCTAAAGGTGCTGAATCGGTTGTTGGTATTGATGTCGTAGAAAAGTATGGTAACGAAGCGGAGGACCTCAGACAAAAATTAAACCTTGAAGGATTTAAATTTGTTTGTGCTGATGCGGCTGTTATGCCTTTTGAGGATAATTCTTTTGATACAGTTATTATGAATGATGCTATGGAACATGTATCAAAACCCCTTGAGGTATTACAAGAAGTCTACAGAGTGTTGAAGCCGTCAGGGAAAGTATATATTAATTTTCCGCCATATAATCATCCTTTTGGTGCACATTTAAGTGATGCTGTTGGTATACCTTGGGTGCATTTATTCTTTAAGGAAGAAACACTTATTGCCGGATACAAAATGCTTATGAAGTCTGTGCCGGACGGCGAGGACAGGATTGCTTTCAGAATTAGCACCAAAAATGATGGAAAAGAATATTTTTCATATATAAACAAGATGAACTCAAAACGTTTTAATAACATTTTGAAGCAAACTTTATTTAATTGCGAATATTATTGCGAAGTGCCGCTTCGAGGCTTTTTGGCTCCGTTGTCAAAAATTAAGTTTTTTAATGATTGCTTTACAAAAATGGTTGTTTGTATTTTGAGTAAATAATAACCAAAATATTGAGGTAAGAAAAATGTGGACAGTAATATTTGTTACGGATGAAATCAAAGTTGCAAGAGATATGAAAACAACTCTTGAAGAGTTGGCAGTAAAGGTGCGCATTAAAAAGCGTACTGCTAAATCTGATGAGGTTGAAACTTATGAGATTTTAGTTCCTGAGGCCGAAGTTTCATTGGCGTTGGGACAAATAAGTTAATAAACTAAATTTAAAACAAAGGAATGATAGTTAGTGTGTAAGCATCAGAATATAGAAAAAAATTATGATCCAAAACAATTTGAGGATCGCATTTACAAAACATGGGAGGAAAAGGGGTATTTTAAAGCGTGTTCAGACTCTGAAAAGGAACCGTATACCATTGTTATTCCGCCTCCTAATGTTACCGGACAGCTCCATATGGGACACGCTTTGGATGAAACTCTTCAGGATATTTTAATCCGTTACAAACGCCTGCAGGGGTTTGAAGCTTTGTGGATTCCGGGCACAGACCATGCCGGCATCGCTACACAGATTAAGGTTGAAGAGACATTAAGAAAAGAGCAAGGACTTACACGTCACGATGTAGGTCGTGAAAAGTTTCTTGAAATGGTTTGGGATTGGAAAGCTAAATATGGAAGTACTATAACAAACCAATTAAAAAAACTCGGGTCTTCGTGTGACTGGTCAAGAGAACGCTTTACTATGGATGAAGGGTGTTCAAAAGCCGTTAAAGAAGTATTCTGCAACCTATATGATAAAGGATTAATCTACCGCGGCAACAGAATTATTAACTGGTGTCCGGATTGTGCTACAGCGTTGTCTGATGCTGAAGTAGAATATCAGGAGCAGGAAGGCGCTTTCTGGCATATTAAATATCCTGTGAAGGATAGTGACGAATTTGTTATCATTGCAACAACAAGACCTGAAACTCTTTTGGGCGATACTGCAGTTGCAGTTCATCCCGAAGATGAAAGATATACAGATTTGGTTGGCAAAATGCTTATTTTGCCACTTGTAGGAAGAGAAATTCCTGTTGTGGCTGACGAATATGTTGAAAAAGATTTTGGTACAGGTTGTGTTAAAATTACACCTGCACATGATCCTAACGATTTTGAGGTCGGAAAGAGACACAACCTTGAGGTTATCAAAGTTCTTGATGATAATGCGTGTGTTAATGAATTTGGCGGCAAATATCAGGGGATGGACAGATACGAAGCAAGAAAAGCAATTGTCGCTGATTTAGAAGCACAGGGGTTGTTGGTAAAGACTGAAAAACATTCTCACAATGTTGGGACATGCTACAGATGTGGTACTACTGTTGAGCCGATTGCCTCACAACAGTGGTTTGTTAAGATGGAACCTCTTGCAAAACCCGCAATTGAGGTTGTTAAGGATGGTACTTTGAAGTTTGTTCCCGAGAGATTTTCAAAAACTTATCTTTCGTGGATGGAAAATGTACGTGACTGGTGTATTTCAAGACAGCTTTGGTGGGGACACCGCATTCCTGCGTTCTATTGCGATGACTGTGGTGAAATGTTTGTTTCAAAGGAGGAACTTAGTACATGTTCTAAGTGTGGCGGAAAGCTTCGTCAGGAAGAAGATGTTTTGGATACATGGTTCAGTTCGGCACTTTGGCCTTTTTCTACGCTCGGTTGGCCTGAAAACACCAAAGATCTTGAAAAATTTTATCCGACCAGTACGTTGGTGACAGGTTATGATATCATTTTCTTCTGGGTTGCACGTATGGTTTTCTCGGCTTTGGAACACACAGGGAAAGCTCCGTTTGAACATGTGTTTATCCACGGTATTGTTCGTGACAGTCAGGGCAGAAAGATGTCTAAATCTTTGGGTAACGGAGTTAACCCGCTTGAAGTTATCGATAAGTACGGTGCTGATGCATTGAGATTTACGTTGGCAACAGGTAATTCACCCGGTAACGATATG
>CAZBJD010000049.1:0-10739 GCA_964492155.1 uncultured Eubacteriales bacterium | reverse complement strand
ATAGGACCCGGTTTATTTTTACAGGCTGATTAGATCATCGGCGGTGCAGATGGTGCTTTAGGCCTCGGTATGCAGTGGCAGGGTATTAGCTTTTTGACAACTCTCCACTACGGACCGGATAAGCATATTACATCAACATTTATTCCAACAATGCCGGGCAGACTTTTCTATCTTAAAGAGCTTGCAGGCCCATTGAGCGCTGAATGTAACTAAATTAAAATATTTTTATGGGGCAGTTCCTATACCGGAACTACCCCATTTTAAATTTGCAGGACAACATTTTGTTGTAATGACAAAAAATTATAAAAGTCTACTTTCTTTATCGAAATTGAGCAAAGCGAACATTAATTACCGAAAGCGGCTTTTTTTATTCAAAAGTAACCATAATTTCCGTGCCTTTTCCCAAATCGCTTTTAACTTCCAGAACGGCGTTGTTTCTTCTTGCAATATGTTTTACGATAGAAAGTCCCAATCCGGTTCCGTTAACGCTTTTTGAATGGCTTTTATCAACTCTGTAAAAACGCTCGAAAATTCTCGGGATTGAGTCCTCGGGAATTCCTATTCCGGTATCTTTTACGGATAAAGTATTATCTTTTAACAATACTTCAACAGTTCCGCCTTCAACATTGTATTTTATAGCGTTGTCACAGAGATTGTAAATCAGCTCAGTCATCTGAACCAAATTTGCGTAAACTGTCATATTGCCGGAAACTGATACTTTAACGCCGCGTTCTTCAGCTTTGTTTTTCAAGCTTTCGGTAACTTCTTCGGCAATTTCTTTTAAGTCAACGTTTTGTTTTTCGATTGCCTGATTTGATTCGTCCAATTGTGAAAGCTTCATAATGTCATCAATGAGCGTGATAAGACGTGTGGCTTCTTTTTCAATTTTATTTGTAAATCCTTTAATATCTTCAGGAGAGGCAATTCCGTTGTTGATAATCTGTGAATATCCGAGAATAGTGGTAAGCGGAGTTTTTAATTCGTGGGACACATTGGCTGAAAATTCAGCTCTTAGCTGTGCAGCTTCAACCTGCGTAGATTCCTTTGGATTGTCACTCATTGCATCTAAGTAAACTTTCTGACGGCTGACTTTTTTCAGCTGCCTGTCTATTTCATCCTGTTGAGCCATTATTCTTTCAAGCATCGGTTTTAGTTCAGGATATGAACTTTTTAAATCCTGCTCGGTAAGATTATAAAGATTGATTTTATCAATAGGGTCTGTGATGCTTTTTGCGATACTGTCGGTTATGGTTCTGCATACAAGATGGATAAAGCTTGCAATAACCAATGTAAGCAAAAGCGTTGCTATGAAAATTATTGTCGGGTGAACGTTGCTTAATATTACTTCGTTGCCGTAAAAACTCATACAAACCGCTACGGCTGAAAACGCTGTGAAAAAAATTGCAATGATAGATAAAAAATTTAAGCTTTCTTTAATTTTTTTAAACATCTTTATGCCCCTTTTACTTAATCAAACGCGTAGCCAACATTTCTGATGGTTTTTATATGCTCACTGCATTTACCGAGTTTAGAACGCAAAGAACGGATATGAACGTCAACAGTTCTTGTTTCGCCTTCAAAATCAGTTCCCCATATTTTAAGCATAAGCTTGTCACGTGAAAATACAATGCCGGGATTTTGCATAAGAAGGTTAAGAAGCTCAAATTCTTTATAGGTAAGCACAACAGGTTTTCCTGCCGCACTTACACGTCTTTTTTCCAAATCAATTGTTATGTCGCAATTGCCGCAAGAATTATTTGTGCCTGTTCTTCTCAAAACTGCGTTGATTCGAGATATAAGCTCTAAAATATCAAATGGTTTTGTTATATAGTCATCTGCACCGCCGTCAAGTCCTTTTATTTTATCAAGACCCGATGATTTTGCGGTAAGCATTATAACGGGCAGATTTTTTGTTCTGCCGCTTTCTCTTATGTGCTTTAATATCTCCATTCCGTCCATATCGGGAAGCATAATATCAAGCAAAACAAGGTCGGGAAGCCGGGTTTCAATTGTATCAAAAAAAGCTGAAGCACATTCAAAACAACTAACATCAAAGTCAGAGTTTTTTAAAGTGTATTCCAGCAGTTCTCTGATATTCACATCGTCTTCCACACAAAAAATCTTTCTCATTATAACATCTCCGCAATTAATTTTGTTATAGTATATCACTAAATTGAAATAAAGTCAAAAGGGGATGTATTTATTTACATCCCCTGTCATTTAACTTTTTATAATCTTTTTCAATGCAAATGCTTTGATATGCAGGTCTTATAATTTTGCCTGCGTTTATAAGTTCTTCAAGCCTGTGAGCACTCCAACCGGTAATTCTTGCAATTGCGAAAATCGGAGTGAATAATTCAGTCGGAAGTCCAAGCATCTTATAGGCAAAACCGCTGTAAAAATCAACATTTGCACTAACGCCCTTGTAGATTTTCCTTTCGCTTGCTATGGCTTCTGCCGCCAAGGTTTCTACCTTAGAGTAAAGAGCAAATTCTTCTTCCATACCTTTTTCGCTTGAAAGCCTTTTAACAAAACCTTTAAATACTCTTGCTCTCGGGTCGGAAATAGAGTAAACTGCGTGTCCCATTCCATAGATAAGCCCTGTCTTGTCAAAAGCCTCCTTGCGAAGAAGCTTTATAAGATAATCCATAATTTCGCCGTCATTGGATTTATTTTTAACATTTTCCTTCAAATCTTCAAACATCTGCACAACTTTGATGTTTGCACCGCCGTGTTTCGGACCTTTAAGCGAAGCAAGTGCAGCGGCAAATGTTGAATATGTGTCGGTACCCGATGATGTAACCACATGGGTGGTAAATGTGGAATTGTTACCGCCGCCGTGCTCTGCATGAAGAACAAGAGAGGCGTCTAACACTCTTGCTTCAAGCTCGGAATACTTTTCATCAGCCCTGAGCATTGATAAAATATTCTCTGCAGCAGAAAGTTCAGGCTTCGGAGAGTGAATAACAAGGCTGTTCCCCTCGAGATAATGCGTGTATGCCTGATATCCGTACACCGATATAACAGGAAGTGTTGAAATAAGCTGCAGACATTGTCTTAAAACATTTTCAACTGAGATATCGTTTGGGTTTTTATCGTAAGCATATAAAGTCAGTATGCTTCTTGCAAGCATATTCATCATATCCTTGCAGGGAGCCTTCATAATTACGTCGCGGACAAAATTTGTGGGCAGTGTACGATAATTCGCGAGAGTGTTTTTGAAGTTCTCAAGCTCGGTTTTGTTGGGAAGTTCTCCGAATAAAAGCAGATATGTTGTTTCTTCAAATCCGAATCTTTTATCTTCCATAAATCCCCGTATCAGATGTTCAACATTATATCCACGGTAAAACAAGGTGCCGTCGCAAGGAACGGTAACGCCGTCAACAATTTTATTCTGGCGGATTTCCGAAATATCGGTAAGTCCCGTTACAACACCTTTACCATTTAAGTCGCGCAGACCTCTTTTTACGTCATATTTCAGGTAAAGCTCGGGGTCAATAACTGTGTTCTTACAGCATTTTTCCGAAAGCCTTTCAATGTCGGGCGTAATGTCTGAGTAGTGGGTGTTATTCATAAGTTTTTCTCCTTTCCCGGTAAAAATATCGGTATTTATTATACCATTGCTCTTGCTTTAAGTCAACGTGAAAACTGTCGCTTGCCTGATATATTTTGCAGGCGAAACTCCTGTGTGTTTTTAAAAGTCCTGGAAAATTCATAATGCTTGAATATCCGGGTGAAAGTGCAATATCGGTTATGTTGGAATGGTCGCTTCTCAATAAATATTTTTGTGTGTAAATATCGTTTTTGAGGGCGATGTGTAGACATCGCCCCCTACAATACGTATAATTATTCAGAAAATTGAATTACTGAGACAGTCATTTTCATTATTATTTTTCAATATTGCAGCAAATTTCGCCTTTGGGACAATCGCAGTCAACAGAAGCTTCGCCGACTTCGGTTTTTGCACCGAACATAACAGGTATTTCAACCTTAATTTTCTGGCTGATAATAAATTTGCATACATTGTCAGGCTTGCCTTTGCAGGTATCAGAGCCGGGAATTATTTCTGCTTTGCCGACACATTCTGTTTTTACTTTTCCTACATGAGCAAAAGCTTTTATGCACACAGGAACACCTACTTCCACTTCCTGAACTCCCACAGTAGGGCAGAGTTCTTTTACAATATGCTGTTCATATTCACCATTCATTTTTTAATCCTCCTAATTTTATTACGGATAAATTTATCCATTATCATCGTATGAAACAGACGGCCTCGGTGTGAAATATCTTTTGACAATTGTGCGCATTGCTGATATAATAAATGTATTGATGAGTTAAAGGAGCTTTTTTATGTTGGATGATTTAAAAATGCAAACTAAAAGTGCAATAGAAGAGCTTTTGGAAATGTCGGGTGCAAAGACAGGAGATACACTTGTAGTTGGTTGTTCATCAAGTGAGATAATCGGCTGTAAGATTGGGTCTGATTCAAGTCCGGAAGTTGCCAATACTGTATTTAGTGCAATATATGAAATTACAGGCAAAAGGGGAATATACCTTGCTGCTCAATGTTGTGAGCATTTAAACCGTGCCTTAATTGTTGAACGCGAATTAGCGATTAAAAAAGGACTTGAGGTTGTAAGTGTTGTACCTCAGCCCAAAGCGGGAGGCTCTTTTGCGACTGCGGCTTATAAAAAATTCAAAGAACCTGTTGCGGTTGAACATATCAAAGCTGATTTGGGACTTGATATCGGACTTACAATGATTGGTATGCACCTGAAAAATGTTGCGGTTCCTGTAAGACTTTCTGTTAAGAAGATAGGGGAGGCAGCTATCGTTGCAGCAAGAACAAGACCTAAATATATCGGCGGACCGAGAGCAAATTATGAAGGAAATGAAAGATAATATGGATTTAAAAGAAAGATTTTTAGAAATATATAATTTGAATATTAAACGTGAGGGTGCAGATAAGCTGCTTGATTACCTGCTTTCGTCTTCGAGTGATTTTTTTACTGCCCCTGCAAGTGCAAGATTTCACGGTGCATACAAAGGCGGACTTTTAGAGCATAGCCTTAATGTTTACGATTGCCTGCGTGACTATTTGTCACGCGAGCGTGTAAAAGAACTTTACGGAATGAATTACACGGATGAGAGCATTGCAATTGTTGCTCTTTTGCACGATTTGTGCAAAGTGGATTGCTATAGAGAAGGGACAAGAAATGTAAAAGGTCCGGATGGCGTGTGGAAAACAGTTCCTACATATGAGTTTTGTGACAATCTGCCTTACGGTCATGGAGAAAAGTCGGTTTATATAATTACCGGATTTATGAAGCTTACCCGTGAGGAAGCCTTTGCAATACGTTATCATATGGGCTTTTCGTCAGCTACTGATGATGTGAGAAATGTTGGTAGTGCTTTTGAAATGTTTCCGCTTGCTTTTGCACTTTCAACCGCCGATATGGAAGCTACATATTTTGTTGAAGGCAAAAAACAGGAAAAATAATCCCGATTTTGTGAAAAGATGCTGTTTAGTTATATTTGACAATCCGGTTTAAAGGTGGTATACTTATCTTGTATGCTTAAAAGTATGGGGGTGCTTTTTATGAGGAAAAAGAAATACCATATAATTTTTCCTTTGGTTGATTTATTAATCATTATCGCATCTTTGGTTATAGCTTCAATTTTATCAAGTAATAATTTTATTATGACTGCCGAAACTCTCCGCAGGCTTGAGTGGAGTGCTTTGGCGGGTGTTTGTCTGCATTTGGTGTTTTTTAACATTTTTGATGCATACAAGAGATTTTGGGCAAACGCCAGCGTGTTTGACTATGTTGTCACACTAAGTTGTTCATTGATGACGGTTTTGTCTATGTTTGCACTTTCAGTTGTGTTCAAAGGTAAGATTTTGTTTATCCGGCAGCTTGTAATTTTTGCAATGTGTTATATGTCTATGGTGGCATTTTCAAGAGTCAGTGTGAAAATTCTTGTTCTTTACGCACGCAGATATATGACTGTAAAAAATGATGATGTTAAGGATATCTTGATCGTAGGTGCAGGACAAGCCGGCGGTCTTATAATCAACGATATTATTAATAATACTGCTTTTAAGTACAGAATTGTCGGAATAATTGACGATAACAGCGAAAAAATCGGTCAGACTGTGTTTAACCATACAGTTTTGGGCGGCAGAAAAGACATATATAAAATATGCGACAAGGAAAACGTTGACGAAATTATTATCGCAATTCCGTCTTTAGAACGTGAAAATCTTGCCGAACTTATAGAGATATGTAATAAGACTTCTTGCAATGTTAAAGTTTTGCCTAACATTGATCAGCTTATTGATGCTAATGATATTTCATATAATAAGACCAAAAAAATTGAGATTGAAGACCTTCTGGCTCGTGATCCCATTGTTTTGAATGACCACGAAATTGCTTCTGATTTGGAAGGCGAAACAATTCTTGTTACAGGAGGCGGCGGTTCAATCGGAAGTGAGCTTTGCCGTCAGATAGCACGTTACAATCCAAAGAGAATTGTTGTTCTTGATATTTATGAGAATAACGCGTATGACCTCCAGAATGAACTGGCTGAAAAATATACATGGCTTAATGTTTCTGTTGTTATTGCGTCAATCAGGGATAAAAAAAGAATTGAAGAAGTTATTGATTTCTACAGGCCGCGTATTATTTTCCATGCAGCGGCACATAAGCACGTACCGCTTATGGAATATAATCCATGTGAGGCAATAAAAAATAATATTTTCGGTACATATAATGTTGCAACTGCCGCCAATAAATACGGAGTTGAAAAGTTTGTTATGATTTCAACAGATAAAGCGGTTAATCCTACGAATGTTATGGGTGCTACAAAGAGATTTTGTGAGATGATTATTCAGTCACTGCAACCTGTCAGCAAAACGGAATATGTTGCAGTTAGATTTGGTAATGTTTTGGGGTCAAACGGTTCTGTGGTTCCGCTTTTTAAGAGGCAGATTGAAAACGGCGGTCCTGTCACGGTTACTCATAAGGATATTACAAGATATTTTATGACAATTCCCGAAGCAGCACAGCTTGTGCTTCAGGCTTCATACTATGCCAAGGGCGGAGAAATATTTGTTCTTGATATGGGCAAACCTGTTAAAATTTACGATCTGGCATATAATATGATTAAACTTTCCGGTCACAAACCCGGCGGAGATATCAAGATAGAAGTTACAGGTTTAAGACCGGGTGAGAAGTTGTACGAAGAACTTCTTATCAAAAATCCCGAAACCTCTAAGAAAACAGCCAACTCAAGAATTTTTATTGAGGAATCGACATTTAGCGATTTAGATAAAATTAAAGAATCATTTGCTCTTTTTGAAAAGGCTATTGAAGGCAATGATTACGAGGAAATCAGACAGGTTTTGCAAAAATATGTTCCTACATATCACCCTGTCAATGCAATTAATAACCCGAATGCAAAGGGTGCATAAATTTTAGGAGGGAAAAATGAAAGCAATAATACTTGCAGCAGGATATGCAACAAGGCTTTATCCGCTCACACTTAATAAACCTAAAGCACTTTTAACAATCGGAAAACAGACAATACTTGATTTTGTTGTTAATGAAATTAAAACTATTCCGGATGTCAGTGAGATTATTATCGTTACAAATGATAAATTTTACGGTCAGTTCTGCGATTGGAACAATTTGGCGGCAAGTGATGTCAAAATTACGGTGCTTAATGATAACACTTCAGATGATACCAATAAGCTTGGTGCCGTGGGAGATATTCAATTTGTAATTGACAAAATGAATGTTGATGATGATATTCTTGTTATGGCAAGTGACAATATCTTTACGTTTAAATTGATTGACTTTTACAATGAATTTAAAAATAAGAATAAGGATATGATTTTAGTTTCGCAAATTGAGAATAAAGAAGATTTGAAACGAATGGCTAATGTTGTGCTTGATGAAGGTGAAAGGGTTATCAATATGGTTGAAAAGCCCGCTGAACCAATTTCTGACATTGCAGCTTTTGCTTCTTATTTCTACACAAAAGAAACCGTGCCGATGATTAAAGAATATCTTAAACAAGGAAATAACCCGGATGCTCCCGGATTTTTCCCGTCATGGCTTTATAAACAAAAAGACGTTTACGCCTACAAGTTTGAAGGCGAGTGTTATGATATAGGTACTCCGGAGGCTTATAAAGAGATTGGAGATATGTTCAAAGAGGAGTAAGTATATGAAGAAAATCTGGAAAATTATTCTTGGCATAGTGCTTGCATTGCTTTTGACGGCAACAGTGGTTGTAATATGGCAATGGGACAATATAAATGCCTTGTATATGAGTGTTGCTTACGACAAAACCAAAATTGAAGAGAAACTTGAAAATAATAAGAAAAAGTTAGCTGAAGCATTAGAAAAAGAAGAAATACTGGATAAAAAAGTGATTGACGGATTTTCAAAAGAAGATGAAGAAAAAATTGCCAAAGGTGAAATTACTGTAGAGGAAGCAATAAACAATCTTTTTGAAGAACCTGAAAATAAACAGGAGGTTGTTCAGGAGAGTACAAGCAAGCAGACATCAACATCTGCTACCGAAACTGAAACACAAACAACATCTGAAGAAGATAAGCTTGATAACACTCCGGCGGCAACCCAGACCGAAACTGATCCTGCCGCAGAAAAACAAAAACAACTTATGCAGACAGCCGTTAAAGAAATGTATACGTTAAAAGCTCAGTTTTTGCAGAAACTCGGTGAATTGGAACGTACAGGTAAAAGAATGTATATTGTGGACAACGGTAAATATATGAGTATGGAGTTCAAACTGCAAATTGCAGAACGTCTTATGCCGCAGTTCGTTGCTGCTGAAAAAGAGTGTGACGAAAAAGTTGAAGTTGTTTTAAAAACTCTATACGACGGACTTAAGGAACTCGGGAAGGATACGGCGGTTGTTGAGACAATCAGAAAGCAATACAACGAAGAAAAGAAACTGCAAAAGACACAGTATATTAATGAGTATCTATAATATTGCAAAGTATAAAGATAATGAGGTAATGATATGAAAAATAAGTTCAGTTTGCGTAATCTTATAAGAAAAAAAGGCAGGACATATAATGTTGGAATGAGAGAAAGTGCAATTATTGACAAAAATACAGAATTCGCCATTAAAGAAGCATATAAAACTTTAAGAACAAATATTATGTTTTCTCTCACAAATGACGGAAAACCAAAGACAATTGTTGTTACAAGTGCAGTTCCGGGAGACGGTAAAACAACAACAGCAATTAATCTTGCGATAACTTTTTCTCAGATTGGTTCGAAAGTTTTACTTATTGATGGCGATTTGAGAAAACCAAAAATTCATAAATATCTTTCCATTAAAAACAATGATGGACTTTCAGGTATATTGAGTGGATTTACAAAGGTTGAAAATGTTGTTGCAAAGTCGGAATATGGTTTTGATTGTATTACTGCAGGCAGTATACCGCCTAATCCTTCTGAACTCATCAGTTCACCCGCACTTGCCACTATGATTGACGGGCTTAAAGCAAATTATGACTATATCTTTATTGATTCACCACCTGTTACAATTGTTTCAGACACACTTACGATTTCGGCAATCAGCGACGGTGTTCTTTTAGTGGCAAGGTCAAAATACACACCAAAATCGCTTCTTAATCAGTCAATTAACAGAATTAAGTTTACAAATTCGAAAATTATCGGAATTGTTATAAATGCTGTTGATATGAATAAGCGTACATATGGTGCTCGAGGCGGCAAATATTACGGAAGAGGAAGATATGGCGGATATGGTAAATATGGATATCATTACTACTATATCAATGACCATCAGTCAAAGGAATAAAAAAATGGTAGATTTTCACTCACATTTCCTTCCGAATGTTGATGATGGGGCAGATTCATTGGAATGTTCTTTGGAAATTCTTGAATGTTTAAATAAACAAGGCGTTGATAACGTTGTTGCAACGCCTCATTTTTATGCTGATAGGGAAAGTATACGGGAATTTTTGTCAAGACGCCAGTTCTCATATGAATTGCTCAGAAAAGAACTCGAGACAAAAGGACAAGTTGCACCGAAAATACTTTTGGGAGCTGAGGTTGCTCTTAATCCGGAGACTCCAAAGGATAAAGATTTGGAACGCCTTTGTATTGAGAATACCAATGTTATTTTGGTTGAATTGCCCTATGGCAACTATCAGGAATGGATGACATATGCCATTTATGAAATAATATCAAGAAAAAAATTGCATCCTGTAATTGCACATTTTGAAAGATTTTGCACCGATAAAAAAATGCTGAAAATATATGAAACCCTTCTGTCATTGGAAATCAGTGTGCAGATAAATGCAGATTCTTTTCTCGATAAACACAACTTTAAAACAATAAAGCATTTTGTTAAAAAAGGAATTATTGATGTTATTGGTTCAGATGTTCATAATAATATCGGCAGAAAATCAAACTTGGATAAGGCAAAA
Source organism: uncultured Eubacteriales bacterium (assembly GCA_964492155.1). Lineage (GTDB taxonomy): Bacteria > Bacillota > Clostridia > RGIG6154 > RGIG6154 > RGIG2094. The sequence continues at coordinate 247 of CAZBJD010000049.1, read as the reverse complement.
CAAGTAATTGAACGCAAATTCGGTAAGGAATATTTTGCAAAGCTTAACGAAAATGCATTAAAACTTTTAAATTTAATGTAAAATATACTTGTTTTTTTTAGCAAAATGTAGTATAATATAATGGTTAGTCGGAGAGGTGGCCGAGTTGGTCGAAGGCGCAGCATTGGAAATGCTGTAAGCAGCTAAACTGCTTCGTGGGTTCGAATCCCATCCTCTCCTCCAAAAATCGACAAGGTTCTTAAAAGAA
>CAZBJD010000048.1:0-10974 GCA_964492155.1 uncultured Eubacteriales bacterium | reverse complement strand
TTTAAGAGCTGACCGTTTTCAAGATAATAAGTATCCTGCATATCACGGGCGGGGTGATGCTTCGGAATGTTCAAAGACTCAAAGCACTCGTAATCGCTTACAACCTCTGCGTAATCTTCAACCGTAAAGCCCATTGATTTAAAAATCTTTTCGCACTGACGCTGAACCAAAGTAATGGGATGATATGAACCTCTTTTTAAATCTGCAGGCATTGAAATATCAAATTCAGGCATAAGATTATATTCTTTTTCAAGCTCTTGAGCCTTTAATATTTCTGCTTTTTCGGAAATTTTATCCGAAACCTCATTTTTAAGCACGTTAACCTGCTGACCAAAAGTTTTCTTTTCCTCATCAGAGAGATTTTTCATTTCTTTTAAAAGCTCGGTAACACTGCCCTTTTTGCCAAGGTATGCAATTCTGATATTTTCAAGTTCTTCCATAGAATTTGCATTTTCTAAGGCTTTTAAAAACTCCTGTTTTAGTTCCAAAGTTTTTTCTGACATAACAACTTTCCTTTCCAATAATACAAAAATGCCCGTCCCACCAAAGGGACGAGCATATTACCCGCGGTACCACCCAAATTCAGAAAATTTTAAAATTTTCTGCACTTTATATGCCTATTTTGTGAGGCAAATTCACCCTGCTTATACCTTACGCTTTCGCAGGAGGCTCCAATGCTGAAATTCACGCATTTTCTTTACAACAGACACTTCCAGCCCATGATGCCTGCTCTCTTTTGCAGTAAAATACGCTACTTACACATCTTCACAGCCTTTAAATATGATAACATAATTAAATACAAATGTCAAGAAAGATTATTTTATTTGTTCCTTTAAATGCTCTTTTAATTTAAAGAAAGCTTTTGCTCTGTGGCTTATTTTGTTTTTTTCTTCCAAGGGCATCTCGGCAAAAGTCTGTCCCTTGTCTTTAATATAAAACACAGGGTCATATCCAAAGCCGCCATTTCCCCTTTTTTCTCTTAAAATTGTGCCCTCGCACTCGCCTCTTAAAGTGAGTTTTTCACCATTGGGATAAACAATGGCAACCACGCTGACAAATCTTGCACCACGCTCCGAGTCGGGCACATTTTCCATTTCTGACAAGATTTTATCGCAAAGCATATCGCTTGTTGCTCCCTCGCCTGCGTAACGGGCAGAGTATATTCCCGGTCTTAAATCAAGAGCGTAAACCTCTAATCCCGAATCGTCCGAAACAGTAATCATATTTGAAATTTTTGCAATTTCGACTGCTTTTTTTAACGCATTTTCTTCAAAGGTTTTTCCGTCCTCAACCACATCAACATCAATACCTTTATCTTTAAGGGAATAAACATTTATTCCAAGGTCTGCCATAATGGATTTCATTTCCTTAACCTTGCCCTGATTATTTGTGGCAAGAAGAATTTCTTTAATTTCCATATTTCCTCCGAAATTATAACTCTCTGCCGCCGTCGCCTAAATCACTAACATAGAACGATGGTGCGTAACCGATTTTATCAGTATAGTTTTTACCAACTTTTTCTTTGAATTCTTCAACCATATCTTCTCTTACAATGCTTACAGTACAGCCGCCAAAGCCTGCGCCTGTCATTCTTGAGCCGATACAGCCGTCAATCTTTCTTGCTTCGTCTACCAAGGTATCAAGCTCGATACCCGTAACCTCATAAAGGTCGCGAAGTGAATCGTGCGATGCGTTCATAAGTCTGCCGAATTCTAAAACGTTGTTGTTGTTTAAAGCTTCTATTGATTTTAAAACTCTGTCGCACTCATAAACAACATGCTCTGCTCTTTTAATCTTAACTTCATCACCGATAACAGATTTATTAGCTTCAAAAACGCTTGTCGGGATTACGCCGAGATAATCATAGTCCAGAACTGTCTGCAGCTTTTCCAATGCGGCATCACATTCTGCACGTCTTTCGTTATATTTTGAATCGGCAAGACTTCTTTTTTTATTTGTGTTGGCAATTACTATTTTGTAGCCTTTAATATCAAGCGGGACAAGCTTGTAGCTTAAATCCTTACAGTCTAAGAAAATTACATGGTTTTCTTTTCCCATTGCAGACGCAAACTGATCCATAATTCCGCAGTTTACTCCGCAATAATTATTTTCAGCTTTCTGACCGATTTTTGCCATTTCAATCATATCTACAGGCTCTTTTATACCCTTTTTCTCATTTGAGAGAGTAGCAAGTGCAAGTGCAGTTGCAACTTCAATTGCAGCCGATGACGAAAGTCCGCCGCCATGAGGAAGCGTATCGTCATAAAGCATATCGCAACCAACAATCTCATAGCCTGATTTTTCAAGTTCAACTGCAACGCCGACCTGATAATTTCCCCAAAACAAGTTTTTATACTTTTCAGGTGTATTAAGATCAGCCTCAACCATATCATCAAGATCTGTTGCTTTCATTCTTAAAATTTTATCACCACGTGTGCGAAGAGCGATGGTTGTTCCCATTGTAAGTGCCGCAGGAAAAACAAAACCGCCGTTATAGTCAGTATGCTCACCTATCAAGTTAACCCTTCCGGGTGATGCAAAAACTCTGACAGAATCCTTGTCACCGCCGTAAAGTGCAATAAATTCTTCAACCAACTGCTGCTTATTCATAATATTTCTCCTTATTTATTTTTATCCAAAAATCTCTTATATGCCTGTCTTAACTCATCTGCTTTTTCCTCGGGTGCAGTAGGGTTACAGTGTGCCCATACACCTGTTTCGCTTGATGCATTGAATTTTTGTTTATCATAAGCTCGCATCGGCGGAAAAAATTCTATATGAAAATGATAGTAATCAGAAGTATCTTCACAGTTTACAGGACTTTGGTGCATACACATCATATAAGGGAAATTATAATCAAAAAGCGAGTCGAACGTTCCTGTTACTTTTTTCAGAATGTCTGCAAGATTTAACTTTTCATTCTCGGTAAACTGCTCTAAATTCTGTTTATGACTCTTAGCTGCAATATACATTCCGTAGGGATATTCAACAAAAAACGGAAGGTATGCCACAAAATCATCATTTTCAATAATAATTCTTTCTTTGGCTTTATATTCTTCTTCAAGCATCTCGCAGAAAAGACATCTGCCCGTATTTTCAAAATGCTCTTTTGAAGATGCAAGTTCAAGCTCAATTTTTTTCGGAATTACAGAGTAGCCGTAAATCTGACCGTGAGGATGCGGCATTGTAACACCAACAACGTCACCTCTGTTTTCGAATATAAATACATATTTGATTTTTTCATCTTTTTTGATTTCAATAAATCTTTCTGTCCACAAATCAACAAGCTTCTTAATATGCTCAACAGGAAGCTCGGGAAGTGTAATAGTATGCTCGGGTGAATACAAAACAACTTCGCATTTGCCATATGACGGCATTGTTTTGTAAATTCCTGTTGCAACATCATCCGGTATTGGCGGATTTTGCGAAAGTGCCGGAAAATCATTATCGTACTTGTATACATCAAATTTTTCAGGAACCTTTCCAGAACCCGGGCAAAACGGGCACCAGTCTTTTGGCATCTGAGGTCTGTTCTGTCTGTGTGATGCTATCATAACCCAATCTTTTGTCATAGGGTTATATCTTAATTCAGCCATAATCTTTTCTCCTTATTTAACTGTAATAACAAAGTCATCCTCAAAATCTACATTTATTATGCTTCCGAATTTTGCTTCATCGCTTATAACTTTTTCAGCAATTTTATTACCGAGTTTCTTGCTTATAACCCGTCGAAGCTCTCTTGCACCATATTTTTCGCTGTAACCAATTTCGGCAAGTGCTTTTACTGCACTGTCCGAAACATTAAAGGTAATTCCCTTTTCAAGAAGTGCATTTTCCGTTTCAGCCAAAATGATTTTACAGATTTTTTCAAAATCTTCAGGTTTTAGTCTGTTGAAAATAATTATTTCATCAAGTCTGTTCAAAAGCTCAGGCTTAAAGATTTGCTTCAGTTTATCCATAGCAACATCTTCTTCAACAGTATTTGAACCAAACCCCAGTGCTTCTGTACCAAACCCGATACCTGCATTTGAAGTTAATATAATAATCGTATTTTCAAAGCTTACCACTCTGCCCTGAGCATCTGTTAATCTTCCTTCATCCAAAATCTGAAGAAGGATATTATAAACTCCCGGATGTGCTTTTTCAATCTCATCGAAAAGCACTACGCTGTATGGATGTCTTCTAACTTTTTCGGTAAGCTGACCTGCTTCCTCATAGCCGACATACCCGGGAGGCGAGCCTATCATTTTAGACACGCTGTGTTGCTCCTGATATTCAGTCATATCAAGTCTGATAAGGTCGTCCTTTGAGCCAAACATTTCTTCTGCAAGTACCTTTACAAGCTCGGTTTTACCAACACCTGTAGGACCGACAAAAATGAATGACGCAGGGCGCAGTCTGCCGTCAACCCCTGCTCTTTTTCTTCTGATTGCCTGTGAAAGTACGCTGACTGCACCATCCTGTCCGACAACCTTCTTTTTAAGATTGTCCTCCAAGTTCATCAGCTTGCCGCTTTCAATTTCGGTAATTTTCTTAACGGGAACATTTGTCCACATTTCGATAACCCTTGCAATATCTTCAGATGTTAAAGTTACGCTTTCGCAACCCTTTTCCAAGCCTTCAATCTCTGCCTTCAGTTTACACTCTCTGCTCTTTAAATCTGCTGCTTTCTGATAATCTTCAATTGAATCGGTTGAAGCAGCATTTTCTTTTTCGGTTTCAACCTCTTGCAATTCTTTTTTGAGTATAATAAGCTGCGTAAGTGCCTCATTTTCAAGATTTGCTTTCGAGCCTGCTTCATCAATTACATCTATAGCTTTATCAGGCAAAAATCTTCCCTGAATAAACCTTTTCGATAAAACTACCGCCTGACGGATAATATCATCTGTAACGATAATCTTATGATGATTTTCATAATACTCTTTAATTCCTTTAATGATATCAATTGTTTCTTCAACACTCGGTTCTTCAACCATAACAGGCTGAAATCTTCTTTCAAGTGCTGCATCTTTTTCAATATATTTTCTATACTCCGAAAGAGTTGTTGCACCTATTACCTGAATTTCACCGCGTGCTAAAGACGGCTTTAAAATATTGGCAGCACTTAAAGCTCCGTCATTGGCAGAGCCGCTTCCTACAATATTATGAATTTCATCAATAACCATTATAACATTTCCGCGCTCTGCTACTTCTGCAATAATGCTTTTAACTCTTGCTTCAAACTGACCGCGGAACTGAGTTCCTGCAACAACAGAAGTAAAGTCCAACAAATAAACTTCTTTATCAAGAAGCTTTGCAGGAACTTTTTTCTCTATTATTTTAAGTGCAAGACTTTCCGCTATAGCAGTTTTACCTACACCCGGTTCACCAATTAAAGCAGGGTTATTCTTAGTTCTTCTGTTTAATATCTGAATAACACGGTAAAGCTCTTTATCTCTGCCTATAACTCTGTCAATCTCGCCGTTTCTTGCTTTATTGTTGAGATTAATTCCATACGTATCCAGAAGGCTTTTCTTTTTAGATTTGTTTTTGTCCTTCGTTTTGGTGTTACCGCCGTCATTTTTAGGCATATCCCCGCCCATCGGAAACATACCCATAGCACCGAACGGACCCAGATCTTCAGGCATATCGCCGCTTTCAAACATATCCATCATATCGGCAATCTGACCTTCAATATCCTCCATATTTTCGGAACTTAAGCCCATTTTTTGCATCATATCATCAATAGGCGCAATACCAAGCTCTTTTGCACAACTGAGGCAATATCCTTCATCATATTGCTTTCCGTTTTCAAGTTTTTTTACAAAAACAACTGCTCTGTTTTTTTTACATCTGCTGCAAAGCATAATTTTGTCCTCACTTTCTGTCGTTTTTATACGTTTTAAGCAAACATAAGCTTATCAAAAACTACGGTAGCTGCACCTAAAAGCGGTGCTTTGTCATAGAATTTTGACATAATGATTTCCACATTGTTGTGTTTAGCTCCGATAGGAGTTTTGCCTACATTTTTCTTAAGACGTGAAATTATTTCTTCTCCGCCCATTGCAATATCGTTTCCTAAAATTACAATGGTGGGGTCATATACATTAATTGCATTTGTTACACCGATTGCTAAATATTTGCAAAGCTCATCCAACGTGTCGCTGCAAAGCTTATCGCCTTTTCTTGCACAGTCTACAACAGCTTCAAATGTAACAGGGATTTTTAAAGAGGTCTCGGCACCGCTTTTTACTGCATTTTCAACACGGTCTACCATACTTACAATATTGGTATAAATTTCAAGGCATCCCCTGTTTCCGCACGGACATTCATCTCCGTCAGGATTAACTGTAAGATGTCCAAGCTCGCATGAATAGCCGTTAGTACCAAGCAATAGGTTGTCGTTAATAACCGCAGAAGCACCAAGTCCCTTAGATACGCCGATATACACGAAATTCTGATTTTTTCTGCCTGCGCCATAATACTTTTCAGCCAGTGCAGCACAGTTTGTATTTTTGTATAAATACACAGGAAGGTCAGTAAACTTTTTAACCTCTTTTACCACATCGTAATTTTCGATACCATAAAAATTCGTAGGTGATAACATTCTGCCGTTTTCCATATCAATCGGACCAATTCCGCTGATACCCACACCTATAAGTTCTGTTCGGCATATATTGCTGATGCTGCTGATTAAATCACCTAAAATCGCTGTAATTCTATCTGCAGTTGTATCTTTTGGAAGTTCAACTCTTTTTGAATACATCATATTGCCTTTAATATCTGCAAGACAACCTTCAATATAGCTTCTTGTGATACTTATTCCGATAGCACACACGCACCCGTCAGCCAATTCCAGTAAAATAGGCTTTCTTTTACCCGTTGCACTTAAATCAACACCCGTTTCCTTAATGTATCCTTTTTCAGAAAACTCAGAAATAATATTTGTAAGCGACATCTTTGAAAGCCCCGAATATTTCGAGAGCTGAATTCTTGATACAGGTGAATTCAGAATAAACATTTTAAGTATAAAGCTTCTGTTTAAAACCTTATTGGTTTTTGAGTTATTAGCCTTCAAAACAAACCCTCATTTCAAATAGTATAACAATTTCTATTAATTATACAACTTTGCATAAAAATTGTCAAATTTAATTTTTTGCACTTTTTGAGGTCAATTTTTACTTTTAAACAAAATCACAAAATAATACACTAAAATTTCAAGAACGCCCAATTAAAGGCTTTTTTATATATTTAAAAGATAATAAAATAATCAATTGAAAGTTTTTTTGCGATATTGTAAAATAATACTGTAAAAAAGGAGGATATTTATGAACAAACTTTCATTTAAAGAGTATATGAACAAAGTTGACGGCTGCTGGCTGGGTAAAAATATCGGCGGTACATTAGGCGGTCCTTATGAGGGTGCAAGAGGTCTTAACAATGTTACATTTTATAAAGACGGTGTAAATCAGACTGCACTTCCCAACGACGACCTTGACCTTCAGCTTGTTTGGCTACGTGCCGCAGAGCTTCACGGAAAGGATGTAAATGCACAAATTCTTTCGGATTACTGGGCAACATATATCACACCCCATTGGGATGAGTATGGTATTTGCAAGCAGAATTTAAAGCTCGGTTTAGTTCCGCCCCATTCGGGAAGCTTTATGAACGCATATAGTGCAAGCTGCGGTTGTTTTATCAGAAGCGAGCTTTGGGCATGTTTATGCCCCGGTCATCCCGAACTTGCGGCTAAATATGCGTACGAAGACGCAATCGTTGACCATGCAACCGAAGGCGTGTATTCTGAAATTTTCACAGCTGTACTTCAAAGCGTTGCTTTTGTTGAAAAAGATGTAAACAAACTCATTGAAATCGCACTCAGCTATGTTCCGAAAGACTGTGCAATTGCCGATGTGTGCAACATGGTATTGGAAGGCAAGAAAAATGGTGCGGACTGGAAAGATGTAAGAAAGCAGATATATATGAAATACCCCGGCACCTTTGGTGATTCAAAAGGATTTGAGGACAGAGAATTTGAATATTGGCCCGAAACAAGTCCATACAACAATGCAATATGCAATGTAGGCTTTACAATTCTCGGAATTATCTATGGCGAAGGCGATTTTGGAAAAACTCTTTGTCTTTGTGTAAACTGCGGTGAAGATTCTGACTGTTCTGCCGCTACTGCAGGTGCAACTCTTGGTATTCTCTACGGGAAAGATGGCATTCCGAAAGAATGGCTTGAGCCAATCGGTGACACAATCACAACAGTATCTATTGACAATTCAATGCTTTGGTCAATCAAGGTTCCTGAAACAACAGGAGAGCTTACCACAAGAGTTGCAAAGCTTATGCCAAAATTTTTGGATGATGATTTCCACTTTGTTGATACCGACGAAATGTTTATTGAATATCCCGATGAAATTGAACTACCCATGCGTACAAGATTTTTAAAGGCTCACGATTTTGTGCATTTTTCTCAAAAGCAGCCTAACGGTCTTTTCTTTGAAACTGACGCAGTTTCTGTTACAGTAACTTTCCCTGAAAGCGGCCCTGCAGTTGCAAGTGAAACACCGATTAAGCTGAAAATCGAAACTTCGGTGAACGAATTCCGTCAGCAACAGATGCTTGACTGTCATCTGTTTCTTCCCGAGGGATGGACTTCATCTCTTGGTAACAACTTTGCAATCAGCACAAACTTCAACAGTTGCGTTGGGCTTTCATTTACCGAGCTTGAAATCACTCCCTCTATTTTAAATCAGATGGTATACCACGGTGTTCTTGAAGTTACACCTATGGGAAAAGCAAATTCGGTTTTTGTACCGCTTCGATTTATAAATACAAACACAACATTTGCAAAAGCAGATGATTATGATCCAAACTTCGGTAAAAATTTTTAAGCACATACAAAAAAATTCCCCACCGATTGGTGGGGAATAAAAATTTTATTGTTTTTCAATTGTAACTGTGTGTTGTGTGGGGATTGAGTCATTTGCCAAGCCCTCTATGCACGCTCTTACTTCAGCTACATAGGTTTCCTGATTGTTCTTTCTTTCGGGGTATTTATCTGCGTCTGTTGTTCCATGACCTTGTGCAACAAGTGCATTACATAAGTCAATCCAATCCTGCGCTGTGTATGAATCATAGCTTGAATCATTATGATCAACATCATTATATTTGTGGTTTGCATTTCTTATTCTGAGTTCTTCGTTGAAAATATGTCTTAAATTGTTTTCACTGTCTTTTCTGCTCTTGTAATAGTTATCATAAAGACCTTTTGCCTGAATCTGACCCGGGTTGTTTTCGAGTGTTGCAATATTTACGCCTTCTGCAAGCCTGTCTGCAGAAAATGTTCCGATATCTGTACCATCCATTGAAATGGTGTAGTTACCATCTGCAAGACCTGAAACCTTAATGATTTCTTTGTTCATTGTATTAGTAATATCAACGCCGTAGCCTTCAGCATACACATAGCCATCTGCTTTTGCATACATCGGAAGAGCTTCTGTCAAATATGTGTAAGCAACACCTGTGCTTGAAACCGTCAGGTTGCTTACTGTTGCACCATCAGTCTTGCTTGAATTTGCTGCAACATCAATTTCAACACTTGCCACAATTTCATCGGTTTCCTGACCTCTTGCAATTAAATAACCAACTAAATAACCGCCGTTTGAGCTATGGTGAAGTCCGTCTGTTCCTGTAATAACCAAAGATGCGTTAGGATACTGCTCTCTTATTCTTGTTGTATATTCATTTGATGCACCCCATGTATCAATAAATGGGATGTTATACTTTTCCGCCAAAACTTTAAGTCTGTCAGAAATCATACCAAAAGCGTGGTTAGCACCATAAACAACACCATAAGAAAGTGTGCTGTCAAATGCATCGCTTTCGTCATAGATTGTCATAGGGGTAAGCATTACACCCTTACCATTTTCCTGACACCATTGAATGATTTTTTCATAGTTTGCAACGCAGTCTTCAACCTCAGCTATCATATTTGCACGGCCGTTTGTTCCATCATAGTATGTTTCGTACTCGTCATCTTCCATTTTGCCATATACATATTTCCAATATGCAGAATCGTTAGCACCAACCATAATTGCAATTTCATCACAAGCACCATAGCCTAAAGGGTCATCTTCATTGAAAATATCCCAATGCATTCTATTATAAATATCTTCAGCAGTACAACCTGCTGCACCCTTGTTTAAAATAACAATATTTTTACCCGGGTAACGTGTTGCGTAATACTGATATAAAAATGCTGCATACTGACCTGCATGGACTGTACTTGCACCTGCCAAACCTACAACCCATGTATCCTCGGGGTCTGCATTTTTGTTCGCAAAAGTTAAATCGCCGTCAAATGTTGACTTAACTTCTTCTTCAGCTAAAGGCATAAGATTTATGGTATCCTGCCAAGCAAATACTTTTGCTTTTTTTGTTCCTGCAGGTAATTTCAAGCCCGAAAAGCTAATTGTTTTGGTTGTATCAAGGTCGCCGAAGCCGATAGCTAATGACTGAATGTCGGTTGCAAGAAGCTTATTATTTTCATTATAAGCTGCAAGAATAACTTTAACGCTTGCATTGTCGCCATATTTGTTATCGATATCTGTAACTACATCTAAAAAGTCGCCTTCACTAACGTAGTGTATAACATCATTTCCGTCAACTTCAAGGTCCATATCGATGCAGTATACATCGTGTCTCGCAAAAGCGGTATTCAATGTGCTTGTAATATCTGCTGATGTGGCAGAATCACGAACCATTACAGCGTAATCTGAAACATCGCCGCTAAATTTGAATTTACTTTTATAGCTTCCGTCAGATAAAGTATCAATTTCATCGATATAACCAACGCTTTCACCATTTTTAAGAAGTATGGTTACACTCTGAACTCCGGATTCAGCTTTACCCTCAATGTAAACATTGGTTGAATACACATCAGAATATGCACCTGCTTCTTTTGTTTCGGCAATAGCTGAAAATGAC
>CAZBJD010000047.1:0-11022 GCA_964492155.1 uncultured Eubacteriales bacterium | reverse complement strand
ACCGGTCGCCAGGACTTCCCTGCTATTCTTGCTGCTTGCGAAAAAGCAGGCACTGAGTACGTTATTGTAGAACAGGATCAGTCACCTGACAGAGATCCTTTGGATGCAGTTAAAATGAGTCGTGAATACCTCAAGTCCCTGGGATTATAATCAGCCTTGAAAATACTGCCTTTACATAAGGCAGTATTTTTATGTTGAAATATACACTTTTTTGTATTATAATTAACATATAGACATTTTAAGGAGAGATTATATGGAAGCCAGCGTGATTACAAGTCAGATAGTTTATCTTGGCATTTTCGTACTTATAGGTTTTTTTGGTGTTTTGTTTAAATACATAAAACCCTCAGTCAGCGACGGTGTTTCGGTAGTATTAACACGATTAGCACTCCCCGCTCTTGTTCTTTCATCATTTTCAACCTTTGAACTTGATGCAGAACGATTAAAAAATGGTATGTATATGCTGATTGCGTCATATCTGTTAATATTTTTACTGCTTGCAATCGGAAAGGCATTTGCCAAAATCCTTGGGCTTTCGGGAGTTTCTGCTTCTGCGCATGCTTATTTAACAGCGTGCGGTAACGTTTCGTTTATGGGTTATCCGATTATCACTGCCGTTTTAGGCACCGACGGCTTATATTACGCAATGCTTTATGTACTTGCAAACGATTCTGTGGTCTGGAGTTTATCGCTATATTCTCTTGCAAAATTAACGGGCAAAAAAAACGAAAATGTGATTTTAAAACTGCTTAATCCCAACACCATATCACTTATTGCAGGTTTTATCATTATGATTTTCGGTGTCAAGTTTCCTACATTCATTGCAGCACCATTGAAAACTTTAGGTAACTGCACAATTCCATTGTCAATGTTGTTTATCGGAATGACGCTGGCAACTATAAAACCGACAAAGCTTCTTAATCTTTGGAAAAGCTTATTCATTGTCATAATAAAAATGCTTATTGTTCCAATAATATTAATATTTGCATTATCATTCTTTAACAAATTCGGAATTATTGCTTCTACCGGGCTTATGGTACTTATACTTTTATGTGCAATGCCATCAGGGACAGCTTATGCCGTGCTTGCAAAATCATACGGCGGTGATTACGAATATGCTGCACAAAGTATTTCACTAACAACCATATGCAGTTTTTTCACCATACCGCTCATTTACTACTTAATTACAAACTTAGGGACATTTTAACAGGAGGCTGCATGAAAAGATTTTATAGTTTTTGTATTGTATTTATCTTAATTTTTAATCTGATGACATACACCGTATATGCAAACAATACCGAAATTACTGTCAGCAGCGAAATTAACGGCTCTGATGTTGTCATCACAGTAGGTATTAAAAACAATCCCGGATTTATTGCTTTCAGTATTGACACAAAATATGACAAGGATGCTATATATCCAATTTGCGTTGCAGAGAGCACTTTGCTTGAAAACGGCGGAGATTCCATCACTTCAAATATTAACGGCAGCACTTACTCTGTTGATTTTGTTTCTGCAGTATGGACAAGTTTGAAGCCAGCAAATTCCGACGGCATATTATTTACAATTAACTTTAAACAAAATGACGGTTATGTTGGTTCTGAAACATCACTTTCCATTGTGTGCAACGAGTTTTTAACTGACGAAAAAAGCTTTATCGAGGTTTCTCCTGTTGACTTAACCATAAAGTTTCCCTCAGACGATAGTACGACTGTTAACACACCGGTTTTACTTCCCGATATCACTTTAAAGAGCAACGCTGATATAATCCCATATATGAACGATTACGGCGATGAATTCAAGCCACTCAAAAATGCAACAAGATATGAAATTATTGATGCCCTTTATAATTTGTTTAATATAAAAAACATCGATGAAAACCTGAGATTTTCTGATGTTGCTGACGATTACAAGACCAAGGTAGCAGCCTTCGCTTCTGTTGGCGTTGTAAGCGGATATGAGGATGGAACATTCGGTGGTGAAAAAAGTGTCACAAGAGCTGAATTTGTTAAATTGCTAACAACAGCTTTTAAATGTGCAGACGCCGCCAAGGAAACCGAATATTTTAATGATATTGCAGACCATTGGGCAAAAGACTATATTAATGCCTTTGCCTCATTTGGATATGCCAAAGGATACGAAAACTCAGACGGTACATATTCATTCAGACCTGACGATTATGTGACACGCTCGGAAGCAGTAGTTTTCATTAACAGGATTATTAACGCCAAAGGCAAAGCATCTGAAAAAATTTACATTGATTTATCTGCAGACTATTGGGCATATGATGAAATTATAAAGGTAATTAACTAAAGAAGCAGTCTCAACGACTGCTTTTATTATGCAATGGTGCAAATAATTCCTTTTTTATTTTATCATATCCAATTAAATATACTCCTCCGAGATTTGAATTAAACCACGTTGAAGCGTAGGATACTTCAATCAACGGATTTTCCTGTTTTCCAATATTTGCAAGAAACGCGTAAATTTCAAATTCATTGCTGCAAGCCAGATAATAACATCCGTTTTCTTCAATATTTTTTAAAACCGCCCTCAATGAAGTAATTTCACATTTAACAGGCACGGTGAAAATCTGTTTGAAACTAATGTTATCAAATTCTTTTATTTCAAGCCTTTCAATAGAATTTGCAATATAACTTCGCATAAAATCACCTAAAAAAAAGATTACAAAAACATTATATGTTTTTGTAATCTCAATAATTACTTAATTTCGTATGCTCCCTTTACCAAAACTAAACTGTCGGCAGTTACATTCAATCCTCTGCCATCGTCAAGAGGCACAAGCAAATGATGATTTGCAGGAATTACCGAACCGTTTGGCAAATCGTTTCCGGATGTAAGATCTGCAACACCGCCTTTATCTGTAGCAATAATACTTCCTTTTCCCATTCGCAAAACCATTTCTGTTCCTGCACTCCCGTAAATACTTTTCCCGTTTGGTACTTCCACAACTTTAAAAGTAATTTCATTCTTTAACACGTCATTTATATAGCTGAGCGTAACAACGGGATCATCTTCGGTTCCCGCCTGCGCATAAACCATATATGTAGCAGCCGCAGATATCAAAGCAACTACAATCATGAAACATATCAATCTTTTTTTCTTCAATGTAATCATCTCCTACTCAAACTTCTAACAAGCCAAAGCTTATTACCAAAGCGTCATTAACCTTTTCCATAAGCTCGCCGTCAACGGTTCCTATTTTCTCTTTTAATCTTCTCTTATCAATAGTTCTGATTTGTTCAAGCAAAATAACAGAATCTTTTGCCAATCCGTAAGCACTTGCGTCAACTTCAATATGAGTCGGCATTTTAGCCTTATTTATCTGTGAAGTGATTGCCGCAGCAATAACAGTTGGACTATATTTATTCCCAACATCATTCTGGACAATCAAAACAGGTCTGACTCCTCCTTGTTCAGAGCCGACAACAGGACTAAGATCAGCGTAATAAATCTCTCCGCGTTTAACAATCACTTTATTCACTCTCCGAAAGTTTTTCCTCACACACTGTCAAAGCTTGATTATCAGCACACAAACACATTTCGGCGTATTCCAAATTAAATTCTGCCGCTTCCCCATATCCTATTTTTAAACTTTCAACATCTATCTTTTTACACTTTTCCACATAAGCTTTCAACGACTTAACTACAATATCATCTACACTGCAATCCCAAATATCAGCAAGTTTTACAGTTTCATTAAGCAAACCATGTGGCAAAGCTATATCAATTTTCTTAAGTTCTTGTGACATATTTCTTTTGCCCCCGCGTTTGTAATAGAAGGGATTATTATCCCCATATACAATTATACACAATTAAAACGCACAGGTCAATAACAATAATATGGAATATTCTCTTGAATGTGACAATTATTTAAGAAAATTTAATACTTTTGTAACGCTGCCTTCTTTTAAGTAAATTCTTGGAATTCTTTTTCCTACGCTACATAAAATTTCATAATTTATAGTATCTGAAAGTTCTGCAATGCTCTCAACCGGTATAAAGCAATCACCCTGACTTCCAAATACAATAACCTCATCGCCCACATTTATATTATTGACAGAAGTTACATCAATCATACATTGATCCATACAAATTCTTCCCAACACAGGAACAATTTTTCCATTTACTATAACATTCGCCTTGTTACTGAGCAATCTTGGAAATCCATCAGCATAACCGACAGGAATTGTTGCTACAATCAAATCCCTGTCAGCAACAAAAGTCTTTCCGTAACTTATGGGAGAGTTTTTGTTAATTTTGCTGATATTTATGACTCTGGTTTTAAACTGCATTGCCGGTTTTAATTCAAAATTACTCTTAACATATTCAGAAGGATAACAACCATATAAAATAATTCCCGGTCTAACCATATCAAGGTGCATCTCAGGAAACATTAAGGTTGCCGCACTATTACAGCAATGACGATATTTAAAGGTAACACCTTTATTCTCCAATTCGGAAACAAGTTTCATAAATTTGTCAAACTGTTCTGCAGTGTAGTTATCGTCAGGCTCATCTGCGACAGAAAAATGTGTAAAAATACCTTCAGCATCAATACCTTTAAGCTGAACAATTTTTAAAATTTCATCAACAGTATTTTTGTCGGACTCCTCATCATAGCCGTATTGGTAACCAATTCTTGCCATTCCGGTATCAATTTTAATGTGAATTTTTGCTTTCTTCCCATTCTTCAAAGCAATTTCAGAAAGCTTAGCGGCACTTTCATAATCAAAAACGGTTTGAGTTACATCGTTTAAAATCAATTCTTCAAAACGCTCAGAATCTGAATATCCTAAAATCAATATAGGGATCTGTATTCCTTTTTTCCGAACAAGCAAAGCCTCATCGGGGCAAGCAACAGCCAAATAGTCGGCACCATTTTGAATTAAAGTGCTCGCTGATTCCAGAAATCCATGACCATAACCGTCAGCTTTAACAACAGCCATAATTTTAGTATTAGCACTAAGCGAACTCTTTATATTAATAATATTTGATTTAATTGCATCAAGATTTACTTCCGCCCACGAACGGTCGTTATAATACATAAACACACCTCTTAGATTACTTTTTTAAAAGCATTACACAAATTATCAATAATATCTGTCGGTGTCATAGAATAATCTGTATATTTTTCCATAGCAATATCTCCTGCCATTCCATGCAGAAAAGCTCCAAGTACCCCGCATTGAAATACAGGCACTCCCTGTGCCGCCAATCCGAGGCAAACACCGGTCAGGACATCGCCCGAACCACCTTTTGCCATACCGTTGTTACCGGTAGGATTAACAAAAGTCTGTTTTCCATTTGTAATCACCGTATTTCTGCCTTTAAGCAAAACATTTACACTATGTTCTTCGGCAAACTCTTCAGCGATTTTTATGCGGTTACGGGCTATTTCATCAATACTTACCTTGCACAACCTGTTCATCTCGCCGATATGCGGAGTTATCAACACTTCGCACGCTGCATTTTTCAAAATGTCTGTATTATTAGAAATAACATTAAGTGCGTCTGCATCCAAAATCAACTTTTTATCGTAATTTCGCAGAAAATTCTCAACAATTGCAGTTAATCCGCTGCACTTGCCTGCCCCCGGTCCGATAGCAACTGCATCACAATTTTGTGCAAATCCAAGTACTTTCTCTGCCGCATACACTGTAAACATACCATCGGTATCATCAACAGGAAACGTCATAACTTCAGTAAGTTTAATTTCAAAAATCGAATTCAGCGACATCGGCACGGCTGCCGTAATAAGCCCTGCTCCTGATTTTAATGCAGCATTTGCCGCCATACAAACCGCACCGGTAAGTCCTGTACTGCCACCAATAATCAACGCTCTGCCGCGAACGCCTTTATGAGCATCCTTCGGATGTTTCGGCAAATATTCGCTAATATATTCTTTATCGGTAATCATACACGTTTTTCAACTTTTCTGGGCATAGTCGAAATCAAATGAAAAATCACTTTTTCATCATCAGTAATAATAAGTTTTTCCATTCCGCTTTGTCCTTTAAAAATAACTGCATAATTTGTGATATCTTTTTTATTTTTTGCAGCAAAATATGTTTTCTTAATATCACGTCTTGACTTGAGTTCTTCGCTTTCAGCAGGAACGATTTTTTCAATTCTGTCAGCGGTAACCGACACATAGCGTTTTCTTCTTTTTTTAGCGAAAATTCTGTCGATATCTATATCTCCGTTAACAAGACAATATTCAAACTCAACATCGGTAGTCTGAGCAAATTTGTACGCAACAAAAATAACTATCGCTGCAAAAAGCATACCAAATGAATTTAAAAATTCGATACTTGCAGCAATCATCATACTGAGAATTGCACCGATAAAAGCCAAAACGACAATGCCCGTTTTTTTAAGCACATCCATTTTGTCCGGGTCCTTTTTAATGAGATATTCAGTAATCTGTTCCATTTACATTTTCCTCGCTTTCTTTAGTAACTTACATTTTATCATTAATTGTTAAAATAATCAAGTTATTTTAAAATCCTCTTAAGATATTCTCCGGTATAGGATTTTTTACAGTTTGCAACCTCCTCCGGTGTTCCGCTTACCACCACAGTTCCGCCGTTGTTACCTCCGTCAGGTCCCATATCAATAATATAATCTGCACATTTTATCACATCAAGATTGTGTTCGATGATAATGACAGAATTTCCTGCATCAACAAGTTTCTGAAGCACTTCTTCAAGCTTGTGCACATCAGCAGAATGCAACCCTGTTGTCGGTTCATCAAGAATGTATATTGTTTTCCCCGTACTGCGTTTTGAAAGCTCGGTAGCCAGTTTAACACGCTGTGATTCTCCGCCTGAAAGTGTAGTAGCAGGTTGCCCGATTTTCACATATCCTAATCCAACATCAAACAATGTTTGTAATTTTCTTTTAATTGATGGGATATTTTCAAAGAAACTCAACGCTTCCTCAACAGTCATATCAAGGACTTCGCTGATATTCTTACCTTTATACTTCACCTCAAGCGTTTCACGGTTATACCTTTTTCCTTTACACACTTCACATGGAACAAATACATCAGGTAAAAAATGCATTTCAATTTTAATTATACCGTCACCGCAGCAAGCTTCACATCTTCCGCCTTTAACGTTAAAGCTAAATCTCCCCGCTTTATATCCGCGTGCTTTCGCTTCTTCTGTGGCGGCGAACAAATCTCTGATTTCATTAAAAAGTCCTGTATATGTTGCCGGATTTGAACGCGGTGTTCTCCCTATCGGGCTTTGATCAATCTGAATTACTTTATCAAGATATTCTATACCAAGGATATCAGTAACATTACCCGATTTTTTACGTGCACGATTTAATTTTGTTGCAAGAGTTTTATAAAGTATTTCGTTTATCAGTGTGCTTTTTCCTGAACCCGAAACACCTGTTACAACAGTCATAACTCCGAGAGGAATTTCAACGTCAATATTTTTCAAATTATTCTCATTTGCACCAATAATCTTAAGCTTTTTATCAGTAATTTCACGTCTTTTTTCAGGCATTTCAATTTTGAGCTCACCGCTTAAATATTTACCTGTTATACTCTCCTTGCAGTTAACAATATTATCAACGCTGCCGGCATATACGATATTTCCGCCATGAACTCCTGCTCCCGGTCCAATATCTATTATATAATCGGCTTCACGCATTGTTTCCTCATCGTGCTCGACAACCAAAACACTGTTTCCAAGATCCCTGAGATTCTTTAAGGTAGCAATAAGTTTGTCATTATCCTTCTGATGAAGTCCGATGCTGGGTTCATCAAGAATATATAAAACCCCCATAAGACTCGAACCTATTTGGGTTGCGAGTCTTATTCGCTGTGCCTCACCGCCCGAAAGAGTTCTTGCACCTCGTGAAAGTGTAAGATAATCAAGTCCGACATCAATCAAAAAGCCCATTCTTGCGTTTATTTCTTTCAAAATCATATCAGCGATAATTCTTTGTTTTTCGGTAAGGTCTACAGAATTAATAAAGTTAAGTGCATCTGTTATGGACATATCTGTTAATTCGATGATATTTTTGCCGCCAATCGTTACAGCAAGACTTTCCTTTTTTAGTCTTTTTCCCTGACATTCCGGACAAACCATATTCACCATTTGAGTTTCAAGCTCGGCTTTTTGCATTTCGGAAGTTGTTTCATCGTGCCGTCTTTCAAGATTTGTAATTATTCCTTCAAATTTTGCAAAATACGTACCGCCTGAGTATTCTCTTTGATATTCAAACTTAATTTTTTCGTTACCTGTACCATATAAAATCTTATTCTGAATGTCTTGCGGAATATCTTTAAACGGAGATGTCAGTTTAAATCCATAATGCTTTGATAATGCAGAATATGTCATATATGCAATACTTTTGGGATTATCAACAGTGTTCCATCCGCTTGCAACAATAGCGCCTTCCAAAATACTTTTATTTTTATCCGGTACTACCTGTTCCGGGTCGATTTTAAGTTGTTCGCCAAGCCCGGTACAATGCGGGCATGCACCAAACGGACTGTTAAAGGAAAACATTCTCGGTGTAAGTTCTTCAATGTTGATACCGCAATCAGGGCAAGCGTAATTCTGACTGAACAGTATTTCTTCTCTATCAACAACATCAATAATTACATTTCCGCCTGCGAGTTTCAAAGCAGTTTCAACAGAATCTGTAAGACGTTTTTGAATACCATCCCTTACAACAAGTCTGTCGACAACAATGCTCACATCGTGTTTTTTGTTTTTTTCCATAGGAATTTTGTCAGTAAGCTCGTACATAATTCCGTCAACTTTTGCTCTGACATATCCGCTTTTAGCCGCATCGCTTAAAATTTTTGCATGTTCACCTTTTCTTGCACGCACTACAGGTGCCAACACCTGAAATTTAGTACCATCGCCAAGTTCTGTAACTTTGTCAACAATCTCATCTACAGACTGTTGTTTTATCTCTTTATGACAAATCGGGCAATGCACGACACCTATTCTTGCATATAACAATCTAAGATAATCGTATATCTCTGTAACGGTTCCAACTGTTGAACGAGGGTTTCTGCTGGTTGTTTTCTGATCTATCGAAATTGCAGGTGACAATCCATCAATATAATCAACATCAGGCTTGTCCATTTGTCCAAGAAACATTCTTGCATAAGATGAAAGAGATTCCACATATCTGCGCTGACCTTCTGCGTATATTGTATCAAACGCCAACGACGATTTACCGGAGCCGCTTAATCCTGTTAAAACAACAAGTTTATCTCTTGGGATTTCAATGTCAACATTTTTAAGGTTGTGCACTCTTGCGCCTTTTATATAAATACTTTCTCTCATTTTGCACCTCAACTGTTTTGTTCTTTAAGCTCTGCAATTTTATCACGTAAAGCCGCTGCACGTTCAAACATAAGATTTTTAGCAGCCAATTGCATCTCTTTTGTGAGTTCTTTTATTGCAGTATCAATATCTCCTATATTCTCGGTGATGTCAGTTTCCTCTGCCGATTTTACTGCTTCAATAACATCGTGAACATCCTTGACAACACTTCTTGGCGTTATTCCATGTTCTTCATTAAATTTCATTTGAATTTCACGACGCCTGTTAGTCTCATCTATTGCACGTTTCATACTGTCGGTAATAGTATCGGCATACATAATAACCTGACCGTTAACGTTTCTCGCTGCACGTCCAATTGTCTGAACAAGCGAGGTTTCACTTCGTAAAAAACCTTCTTTGTCAGCATCCAGTATTGCAACCAACGAAACTTCAGGAATATCAAGTCCCTCTCTCAAAAGGTTAATTCCAACTAAAACGTCAAATTTTTTAAGTCTGAGGTCCCTGATAATTTCCATTCTTTCAATGGTTTTTACATCTGAATGTAAATAACGCACTTTTATGCCTGCTTCATCTAAAAAATCTGTCAGGCTCTCTGCCATCTTTTTAGTAAGGGTTGTAACCAAAACCCTTTCATCTTTTTCAATACGTTTATTAATTTCAGAAAGCAGGTGATCAATTTGTCCGGTTCTGCCAACAACCCTGACTTCAGGATCTACCAATCCTGTAGGTCTGTTGATTTGTTCGACAATTGCATCGGATTTTTCTTTCTCATAATCTGCAGGTGTTGCACTTACGTAAATTGCCTGTTTAATCTTGCCTTCAAATTCTTCAAAACAAAGCGGACGATTATCAAAGGCACTTGGCAGTCTGAAGCCATAGTCAACAAGGCTCTTTTTCCGTGACCTGTCACCGGCATACATCGCACGCACCTGTGGAATTGTAACATGAGCTTCGTCTATTACCAAAAGAAAATCATCAGGGAAATAATCAAGAAGTGTAAAAGGCGGTGAGCCGGGTTCTCTTCCGCTGATATGTCTTGAGTAATTTTCAATTCCCTGACAAAACCCGGTTTCAAGCATCATTTCTATATCATAATTTGTGCGTTGCTCTATTCTTTGAGCCTCAACTGCCATATCTTTATCTTTAAAAAATTTCACACGCTGTTCCAATTCACACTTAATACCGCGAATTGCAGCCTGCATTTTATCTTTAGTGGTTACATAGTGAGATTTCGGGAAAATAACAACATGATTTCTTACACCCAGAACCTCGCCTGTAATAACATTAATCTCGGTTATTTTATCAATTTCATCACCGAAAAATTCTATTCGGATTGAATTTTCATGAGAATTTGACGGAACTATTTCAATAACATCGCCTCTTACTCTGAATTTTCCTCTTGAAAAATCAATGTCATTTCTCTCATATTGCATTTCAATAAGTCGCATTATCACTTCATCACGCTCTTTTGTCATACCTGTCCTGAGTGACAAAACCATCGTATTGTAATCGATAGGGTCTCCAAGTCCGTAAATACAGGAAACCGACGAAACAATAATTACATCACGTCTTTCAAAAAGTGCAGCTGTTGCACTATGTCTTAACTTATCAATATCGTCGTTAATTGATGCATCTTTTTCAATATAAGTGTCAGTATGAGGAATGTATGCCTCAGGCT
>CAZBJD010000046.1:0-11089 GCA_964492155.1 uncultured Eubacteriales bacterium | reverse complement strand
GATAATATGGTGCTTTACAAGCAGGATATGGTTCAGCGGGGACACAATTTTGCAATTGTGGACGAGGTTGACTCTATTTTAATTGACGAGGCAAGAACTCCGCTTATTATTTCAGGAATGGGTGATGAGTCTACAAAGCTTTATCAGCTTGCAGATTCTTTTGCTAAAAAGCTTACAAAAAAAGTTATTAAAGAAGAAGACAAAAAGGTTCTGGATGAATCTGATGATGCAGATTATATCATAGATGAAAAAGCAAAGAGTGTAAATCTTACACCGAGAGGTATTAAGAAAGCGGAAACGGCGTTTAATATCGAAAACCTTTCAGACCCCGAGAATATGACAATTTCTCACCATATCAATCAGGCACTCCGTGCAAACGGAATTATGAAAGCCGATAAGGATTATATTGTATCTCCTCAGGGTGAAATTTTAATCGTAGATGAGTTTACGGGACGTATTATGGAGGGCAGACGTTATTCAGACGGACTTCATCAGGCAATTGAGGCAAAAGAAGGCGTTACTGTTCAGCGTGAAAGCAAAACTCTTGCTACAATAACATTCCAGAATTATTTCAGAATGTATAAAAAGCTTTCGGGTATGACAGGTACTGCTCTTACTGAGGAAAAGGAATTTCAGACAATTTATAAAATCGACGTTGTTGAAATTCCCACAAACAAGCCTCTTGCAAGAATTGATTCAGATGATATTATTTATAAAACCGAGAAAGGCAAGCTTGATGCGGTTGTAGAACAGATTAAAGAATGTTACGAGAGAAAACAACCGGTTTTGGTTGGTACAGTTACAATTGAAAAATCGGAAGAATTATCTTCGATGTTAAAGAAAAACGGAATTCCGCACAATGTGTTAAATGCAAAGCAACATGAAAAAGAAGCGGAAATCGTGGCACAGGCAGGCAAAAAGGGAGCAGTTACAATTGCGACCAATATGGCAGGCCGCGGTACCGATATTATGCTCGGCGGTAACCCGGAGTTTATGGCTAAGAAAGAAATGAGAAAGCAAGGCTATACCGAGGAAATGATTTTTGAGGCTACAAGCTACGGCGAAACGAGTGATGAGGAAATCTTGTCGGCACGCAAAAAATATAACGAGCTTTATGAAAAATACAAGGCTGAAATTGCTCCCGAGCACGACGAAGTAAAAGCTTTGGGCGGACTTTATATCATTGGTACCGAAAGGCACGAATCAAGACGTATTGACAATCAGCTCAGAGGTCGTGCAGGACGTCAGGGCGACCCGGGCACCACAAAGTTTTATATTGCAATGGAAGATGACATTATGCGTCTTTTCGGCTCTGATAAGTACATCGGAATGGTTGAAAAAATGGGCTTTGCAGATGATATGCCTTTAGAAGCAAAAATGCTTTCGGGCGCAATTGAAACTGCACAGAAACGTGTTGAAGGAATGAACTTTGACCGTAGAGAAAATGTGCTCAAATATGACGATGTTATGAATACACAAAGAGAGCTGATTTACAAGCAACGCCGCCAGGTAATTGACGGAAGCGATATTACCGGGAACATAAAGAGTATGATTGAAGCTTACGTTGCCGATATGGTAGACCGTCACACATCAGGAGGAGAATTTGTTGATGACTGGGATTTAAACGGTCTTATCAAAGAGGCGGAAAAAGCGTTTTTGCCGGAGGGCGTGATTTCGTATTCTTATGAAGACAAGCAAAATCTTGAAAAAGAAGATTTGATTGAACAGTTTAAAGATAAAGCTTTTGAGCATTACGCTAAAAAAGAAGAAGAATTTGGCTCAGAGGCTGTAAGAGAGCTTGAAAGAATTATTATGCTCCGTGTGGTTGACACGAGATGGATGGATCACATTGATGAAATGGATCAGCTGAAGCAAGGTATATGGCTTCGTTCCTACGGTCAGAAAGACCCTGCTATGGAATATAAGGCTGTTGGCTCTGATATGTTTGACGAAATGATTGAAAATATCAAAATCGATGTAGGTAAGTTTGTTCTTACTGCAAGAATTAACACCAAAAGAGCCGAGGTTGCAAAGCCTGTTTCCGCGTCAAGAGAAGAAGAACCGGGTCAAAAAAAGAAAATTGTAACTCAGGCAAAATCAGAAAAGGTAGGAAGAAACGATCCGTGTCCGTGCGGTTCGGGTCTTAAATACAAAAAATGCTGCGGTAAATAATCGCGGGAAAATATATTTATAAAGGTTGTGAACAAATGCTTGAATTTGACGAAATTAAAGCCCGTCTTAACGAAATGAAAGGCGGAGTTGAAGAACTGAGGGATTCACTTTGACATCGCAGGACTTGAAGTGAAAGTAAAAGAACTTGAAGAAATGGCGACAGCAGAAGACTTCTGGAGTGATATGGAAAAGTCACAGAAGATTTTGCAACAGACAAAGCAGTTAAAATCAAAGGTGGAGGCTTATGAGAGCCTTTACAATGATTTTGTTGACGCAGGTGAACTGGCAGAAATGGCGGATGAGGAGGAAGACCTCTCAATGCTTGACGAAATTAAAGCAAGTGTTAAGGATGTTGAAAAGCGTCTTGAAGAAATGACGCTGGAAACACTTTTGTCAGGTGAATATGACAAAAATAATGCGATTTTAACACTTCATTCGGGAGCGGGAGGTACAGAGTCTCAGGACTGGGCTCAGATGCTTTACAGAATGTATACAAGATGGGCAGAACGCCGCGGCTTTACAGTTTCAACCATCGACTTCTTAGAAGGCGATGAAGCGGGAATTAAAAGTGTTACTTTTCAGGTCAGCGGTCTTAACGCATACGGATATGCAAAATGCGAAAAGGGTGTTCACCGCTTGGTAAGAATTTCGCCTTTTGATGCGGCGGGCAGAAGACACACATCTTTTGCAAGCCTTGAGGTTATGCCTGAAATTGAAGATGATACAACTGTTGTTATCAATCCCGATGATTTGAAGGTGGATACCTACCGTGCATCGGGGGCAGGCGGTCAGCATATCAACAAAACCGACTCTGCAATAAGAATTACACATATTCCTACAGGTGTTGTTGTTTCGTGCCAGAATGAACGTTCTCAGCATAAAAACCGTGATATGGCTATGAAAATGCTTAAAGCAAAGCTTGCTGAAATTATGGAAAGAGAACAAAAAGAAAAAATTGAAGACATCAAGGGCGAACAGAAGGATATTGCGTGGGGCAGCCAGATTCGTTCATATGTTTTCCACCCGTATAATCTTGTTAAAGACCACAGAACAAATTATGAAATGGGTAATATCGGTGCAGTAATGGACGGCGATATTGACGGATTTATCAACGAATACTTAAAACAAAAGGCTACCGATAAGATTTAAAGCCGTTTGAAAGGAGTTTATACATGATTGAAAAGTTGGAGGCCATATACGAAAGGTTTCTTGAAATTGAAAAAAGTATGACAGACCCTTCGGTTATGTCAGATCAGGAAAAAATGACTCAGCTTTATAAAGACAATGCCGAGCTTTCACCAATCGTGGAAAAATATCTTGAATATAAAAAGGCAGAAACTGCACTTGAAGAGGCGAATGAAATTTTAGCAGAAGAAACCGACCCCGAACTTAAGGAAATGGCGGAGATGGAAGCTGCCGATGCAAAAGGAAAAATGCCTGAAATTTTAGAAGAACTTAAAATTATGCTTCTTCCCAAAAATCCTGATGACGAGAAAAACGTTATTGTTGAAATCAGAGGCGGTGCAGGCGGTGATGAGGCGGCACTTTTCGGTGCGGATTTGATGAGAATGTATACAAGATATGCCGAAAGAAACCGTTGGAAATTTGAAATGCTTTCATCCAATATCACAGATATCGGCGGTGTAAAGGAAGTTTCATTCCTTTTGCAGGGTAAGGGTGCGTACAGCCGTCTTAAATTTGAAAGCGGTGTGCACAGGGTTCAGAGAATTCCAACCACAGAATCGGGCGGAAGAATTCATACTTCCACAGTTACGGTTGCAGTGCTGCCCGAGGTTGAAGATGTTGAAGTTGAAATCAATCAGAATGATTTGAGGATTGACGTGTTCAGAGCGGGAGGCCCCGGCGGTCAGTGCGTTAATACCACAGATTCGGCGGTAAGAATTACCCATATTCCTACAGGTCTTGTTGTATCTTGTCAGGATGAAAAATCTCAGCACAAGAACAAAGATAAGGCAATGAAAATTTTGCGTTCAAGACTTTTTGATTTAATGCAAGAGCAGCAAAACAGCGAGATTGCGAGCCAGAGAAAGAGTCAGGTAGGTACCGGCGACAGAAGTGAAAGAATAAGAACATATAATTTCCCGCAGGGCAGAGTTACCGACCATAGAATAGGACTTACAATTCATCGTTTAGAAGGAGTTTTGGACGGAGATCTGGATGAAGTGATTGATGCACTTGTTACTGCAGATCAGGCAGAACGACTTAAACAGGCGAATGAATAGGTGATAACGATGACTAAATTTTATAAATCCAATAAATATGCATGCATCACGGCGGGTATTACCCTGCTTGTTATGATTATAACGCTTTTTTGTTTAAGACTCGGGGTTGCGGACAACGGTCTTTTAACGCAAAGGCTTGTTTCAATGGGCTTGTATGATGCACACGGAGCCTCGGGAACAGGGTATTATTCAACAGGATTTGGCGTTGCAGATAATTTGGTAAGCTTTATGCCTGACAGACTTGTTTACAGTATTTTCAAGGCAGTATTTTCGGTTGATTTAGTTATCCCGACTGCACTTCCTGCCATTATTTATATGATTTTAGCAGTGTGGGGCGTGTTTATGATTACCAAAGCCCTGACTTGTGATATGAAGTGGAATAACATACTTATGTGCGTTTTGGTTGTACTTATTTCAGCAGAAACAGGTTATGTAACATTTTTTAATACTCCTTATGAATGCGGTGCGGCGATTGCATATTTCATTCCGATGATTGGTGCACTTTTGATGAATATCAAATCTGAAAAAATATCATATGCCGTAATTTTTGGAATTTTCGGAATGCTTTTTGCAGGCACAATGCCGCAAAGCGGTATGATTGGTGTTATAATTGCACTTTTTACGGTTTATCTTGCTTTCAAGCAAAGTACCAATGTTAAAAAAGCAGTTCTTGGAATTGCAGGTGTTTTAATTTTGGTTTGCGGAGTGTACGGACTTTCAAATATGACAGATACCGATAAGTACAACAGTGTGTTTTACGGTGTTGCTTCGAGTGAAAATACTGCATATTCAGCAGTTTTGAGCGATTTTAAGATTATAGGTAAGGATGAACTTTCAGGTAAGGCTTCTTTTGAACAAAACGCACAGGAGTTCATTAATTCTCCCGAGTTTGACGGAGTTATGAGAAACGTAAATCCGATGAGTGTTTTGCGTATGTATGCAAAATATCCCGAATACGCAAGAAATATGGTAAAATTATCGGGAAATAACTCTATGTTTATCAAGTCGGAATATTTGGGAAATTATCCTGCATCTTCGGGGAAAGCGGGCAAGGTAAGCGGATTCTTTTCACTGTATAGCAGAGTGAAAAAATCATTGGTGCCCGGAAATGTTATTATGCTTGCGATAATTTTTGTGCTTATGGTGTTCTTTGCACTTGATTACAAGAAAAAATACGCTTTAAGCAATGCAACAAAAAATACTTGTGTGCTTTGTGTATTTCTGACAGTCGGAGCATTTTTGTCACTTTTGGTGCCGATAATTTATTTCGGTGCGGCACAGCTTTCCTTTAATCTGATAATTTACAATCTTATTTTTGATACTTTGGTGATTTTTGCGGCAGTTGGCGGTACAAGGCTTCTTGCGGTAAGAAGAAATATATTAAGAGAAAAGTTTGGAGTTAACCAGTAAGGGAGGATAAAGATGGCAACCGATTATACGGCTTTGGATGACATTAAGCTTGTTGAAATGTCTCAAAGCGGAGACAGACGTGCGGCAGACACGTTGGTTGACAGATATAAAAGCTTTGTGAAAGTTAAAACAAGAGCATATTTCCTTGTGGGGGCAGACCGCGACGACATTGTTCAAGAGGGTATGATTGGACTATATAAGGCAATCAGGGATTATTCGCCCGATAAACAGGCGTCTTTTAAATATTTTGCGGATATTTGCATTACGAGGCAGATTATTACTGCGGTTAAAACTGCCACAAGGCAGAAGCATGCTCCTCTTAATTCTTATGTTTCGCTCAGCAAACCTGCTTATGAGGATGAGTCCGAAAGGACTTTGATTGAAATGCTGAGTCTCAGGACAAGCTTAAATCCCGAAGAAATAATGATTGATCAGGAGAATTTAAAGGCAACAGAACAAAAAATAAGAAAATCATTAAGTAAGTTTGAGCTTCAGGTTATGGAGCTTTACATAAGCGGCAAATCTTATACCGAAATTGCAGTTCAGCTTGAAAAAGAACCAAAGAGTATTGATAACGCAATTCAGCGTGTTAAGAAAAAAATCCAAAAAAACTTAGAGGGGGAATAATTATGGCACAGAAATTTAATTTATGGGAAAATACTCCCGGAATGTGCGAGGAAGTACCTACTATTACATATTATGAGCCGATAAATAAAAAGTCGGATGCGGCAATTGTTATTTTTCCCGGCGGCGGATATGGTCACAGAGCGGGACATGAGGGCAAGGACTATGCAGAGTTTTATGCAGAAAACGGAATTTCAGCTTTTGTTGTTGATTACAGAGTTGCACCGCACAGATTTCCTCTTCCGCTTTTAGATGCAAGGCGTGCAGTAAGATATGTAAGATTTTATGCTGAAAAATTCGGAATTGACAAAAATAAAATTGCAGTAATGGGTTCGTCTGCAGGCGGTCACTTAGCTGCAATGGTTTCTACATATTATAATGAAATTGATTTTGAAGGTGTTGATGAAATCGATTTTGAGGATTTTGTTCCCAACAAGCAAATTCTTTGTTACCCTGTTATCAGACTTTTGGGTAAAGAATTTTCGCATCTTGGCTCGGGAAGAAATCTTTTGGCTGAACAACATGCTTGTCTGGGAGAAGATTTAAGCCCTGATTTGATAGCATCAGAATACACTCCTGATGCCTTTATGTGGCATACTTTTAACGATAATGTTGTTAATGTTAAAAACACTCTTAAATATGCTGAAAAGCTTAAAAGTGTAGGAGCAAGTGCAGAGGTTCATATTTTCCCCGAGGGAAATCACGGACTGGGACTTTGTAAAAATCATATTCATTGCGAGGGCAGAGACCCAAAGATGCTAAATCACGTTATGCAGTGGACAGGACTTATTTTGAATTGGCTTAAATATATCGGATATTTAGCTGATTAAAATGTAATAAAAACGCCTCTTGTTTTATATGATAAAACGGGGGCGTTTTTTATGATGAATTATATTTGGGGAGGGCTTATTGCTCTTTCAATTGTTGTAAGTATGTTCACGGGAAGGGTGTCGGAAACTTCAGCTGCGGCTATGGACAGTGCAAAGGAAAGTGTGGAAACTGTATTGTCTATGACAGGAATAATGTGTTTCTGGATGGGACTTATGGAAATTGCAAACCAAAGCGGACTTTTAGATAAATTTGCAAAGCTTTTATCACCTGTAATCAATTTTTTGTTTAAAGATGTAAAGTCGGAAAAGGCAAAAAAGGCGATTTCAATGAATATGGCGGCAAATATTTTTGGGATAGGTAATGCGGCAACGCCCTTCGGTCTTTCCGCGATGGAAGAAATGGCAAGAGAAAACAAGCATAAAGGTCTGGCAAGCAATTCTATGTGTATGATGGTAATAATAAATACTGCATCTATTCAGTTGATTCCCACAACTCTTCTTGCATTTAGAAGTGCGTATGGGTCTCAGAATGCTTTTGAGATAGTTCCGGCAGTCTGGATTACATCAGTTTGCTCTGTGGTGTTTGGCGTTCTTTCAGCAAAACTTTTTGAAAAAAGGGGGAGCATTTAATGGAATATATAAGTATGCTTTGCGTTCCTCTTATAATTTTAACGGTAATAATAAGCGGGTTTGCAGGAAAAGTTAAGGTTTATGACGCGTTTATGGATGGTGCAAAAGAAGGTCTTGTGACGGTGTTTAAAATTTTTCCTGCACTTGTTGGACTGATAGTGTCAATCGGAATGCTCAGAGCTTCAGGCACGCTTGATTTAATTACAAATTTTTTAAAGCCTGTCACAAGTTTTATAAATATGCCGTCGGAGGTGGTGCCTCTTGCACTTATGAGACCTCTTTCGGGAAGCGGAGCCGTTGCGGTCTTAACGGATATTCTTGAAAATTATGGTCCCGATAGCTTTATAGGAAGATGCGCATCGGTTATGATGGGGTCAACCGAAACGACCTTTTATACAATCGCCGTATATTATGGTGCAGTCGGTATAACAAAAGTACGCCATACAATAAAATCCGCATTAATTGCGGATTTTACAGGTATGATTTGTGCGTGTGTTTTCACGTTGATTTTATTTGGTAAATGATTATCTCACGGTTATTACTTCTTCGGATTTGTTGACTTTTGCCTGCCATGAAAGTGTCATAGAGTCATTTGAATCGTAATACCCGAAGTACAACTCATCAATTGTTACGTTTTCGTAATCGTCACTTATCTGTGCATACAACTCGTCAATAAGCTCAAGCGGGTCGCGTTCATTACCTGAACTCAAAAGTGAATAACTTTTAAGGTTCGCCTTTAAAGAAGTAATATATCCGTTTTTAACTTCAACCACAAGACCGTGGGTGTCAGAAACAATTGGGTTGCCGCCAAACACATAATCAAAAGTAAATGTGTATACACCGTCCGGGTTTTCAAGAAGCGGGGAGCTGATAAAAAGTGTTGTATTTTTATCAACATCGGCGTAACTCAGCATTGTGTCGATTATTTTTGCACTGCCGGCAGCTGCGGTTGTAACACTGTTGTCCTCGCCGATTTTGATACCTTTTGAGGTTACAGAAGGCACGTATTCAAGATAACCGTCGTTGCCTAAAGTGATGGTTGAATTTGAATCAACATACAAAGCTGTGTTGTCAGCCTGAACGTATTTCCTTGCAGTATTTAAGTTAAGATTAAACATTTTTAAGAACTCGCGGAGAGAGTCGGATTGACGCATATCAACCGCTTTCTTTTCAATTACATTCATCTTTACGCTGTTCAGCGGCAGCAGAATATACGAGTCGAGCAATATCTTCTGATGGTCACCGCCAACGCCTTCAACCTTTTTGTCAAGATTAAGTTCGAAAGAATATGAGAGATTGAACTGACTTGAAGATGATACAGACGAAAGCAATTGCTCAAATGAGTTTGCATTTACGGGTGCATACATAACAATTTGTTTTTCAGAAGAACTGTTTCTGAAATAAATCGGAACAGATGTGGAAGTCGCGTTTACCAAATTTACACAAACTCTGTCAAATGTGTCCATAATAGGGAACTGAGGAGAATTGCCGTTAAAGAAAACTGCAATGGATTCAAAGCTGACAGGCACTGAATAGTCGGCAAAGATGCTCTTGTTTTTCAGGGAATTCTGCCATTCGGTTTCAGATACCTCGGTCTGAGTGCTTTCAGATAAAGCTTTGGAAATGGCAGCATTTAAATTTTTAATAATTTCTTCACCTGTTGCCTGGGAAATGTTAAAGTTTACACGGCTGCCGTCCGAATATGACAGCATGGTGGTTCTTGGGGCAAAAATACTCTTAAGTGCACCGGTATCATTGATGTTTAAGGCTTTGTCATTACCGGAAAGTCTTGAAACAACCTTACTTATGAAGGTTTCGGGATATACAGAAAAGAAATCATAGCCATCCGGCCACAATTTCTTATCAAACCATATTAAACCTGTTAATATTATACTGCTGCAAACCAAAACCGCAAGCAACAACGACTTAATACGTTCCTTGGTAGTCATAATCAGCGGCCTTTCACAAGAAGCTCGTTTGCGATATTGATAGTATAATCCTTCATCTTATCAGCAAGACTGTATCCCAATACATTGATTTCTCTTTTTACAATCTGATAAGCACCATTTCTCTCTGCATATACAATAACTTTATGAACGCCTGTTGTAAAATTAACTTTTTTCCAGAAAACACCTGATGCATTAACGGTAACAGTTACAGGCTCGTCACCCGATAAAATAGGTGAGTATGTATCATTGCTGTAAATATAAAATGTAATTTTAGTACCGGGGGTACCATACCCACAGAAAACAACACCCTTTTGAGTGGTGGATGTGAAATAAGGCGGGTTAGTAATTACAACAAGATTTGAAGCAGTAGAAACGGCGCTTGGAGAAACTGTTTCAGGTGCTGCCATAGAACACACAGGTGCCATAACAAAGATAAAAGACAATAATAACGTTATTAACTTTTTCATTTCCAAGCCTCCTTTTCATACAAGAGTATCATATTATCCTACGAATATTATAATATATTATTGTTACAGCAATGTTACATCAGAGTTAAAATCCCCTAACATTTGGAACATTAAAGTGCCCGATGTTATATATAAAATAGGAAAGAAAAAAATTTGAAAGTTTTTTTAAAAAAGCTATTGACAAATTAAAGTTAAAGTGGTAAAATAATCAAGCTGTCGAAAAACAGCGAACACAATTGAAAAAATTTTGTTAAAAAGTCTTGACAAAAGGTGTTGGTTGTGTTAAAATAAAATTCCACCGCGAAAACGGTGATTGGACATTGAAAATTATATAGCAACCAGCAAAGGTTCTCGTAAAATTTTACGAACAGTAAAATCAATTAATTTGAGAAGTACAGATTTGAAATGAGCTAAAGCTTGTTTATGAATTTGAGTTTAAGTTAATTCTGAGGGAATTAACTTACGAAATAATTTATAGAGAGTTTGATCCTGGCTCAGGACGAACGCTGGCGGCGTGCCTAACACATGCAAGTCGAGCGAGAATCTACTAAAAGATTCCTTCGGGATGAAATTGGTAGAGGAAAGCGGCGGACGGGTGAGTAACGCGTGAGTAACCTGCCCTTCAGAGGGGGACAACAGTTAGAAATGACTGCTAATACCGCATAACATGTATTTATCGCATGGTAGATACATCAAAGATTTATCGCTGAAGGATGGACTCGCGTCTGATTAGATAGTTGGTGAGGTAACGGCTCACCAAGTCG
>CAZBJD010000045.1:0-11161 GCA_964492155.1 uncultured Eubacteriales bacterium | reverse complement strand
AAACTCATACACAAGCCAGATGGTTAGAACAATCAAATACTTCGCAGAACTCTAATACACAAAAAACAAAACGGCGAGATTTCTCGCCGTTTTGTTTTTTTGGAAGTTATTGTAAACTTTATGCGTTTAAAAAAGTGCGCTCAGCAGAGCTGAACGCACCGAAAAACGCACAACCCTCTTGTTACCACACAAATTATTTAAGCGCTTTAGAAGTGCAAAAATAGGGCGTACATTTTTACCTAAAGGTACAAAAAATACACTTCCAAAAGCTTATTAAATTTGTGTGGTAGTGATATTTTACCATATATTAAAAAAATAGTCAATAATCACATTACAACGATGTCAGTTTTTTTTGGGATAAGCTCAGATTTGCGGCAAATATCTTTGCAATGTTTGAGCAAGAACGGTTGACGTGCATATACGAGGTTCTGAAAATTCCTGAGCCTATTTTAACAAGCCTTATATTTTCGTCAATCTGATTGCTCCACGAAACAGACGGGAAAAATGTAACGCCAAGGCCTGCTTTTACATATTCACGAATATAGTATGGGTCGCTGCACTCGATTACGACTTCAGGATTGATTGCCGCATTTTTAAAGCATTTGTCCATATATTCTCTGATTTGCCGCCCTTTTGGCATACATATAAACTTTTCGTTTTCCAGGTCTTTAAGGTTTACACTTTTACCCTTTATGGGACTATTCTTGTGGACTGCAAGAAAAATTTCTTCATTTACAAATTCACTGATCTCAAATATATCAAGGTCGGAGTCGCGGTCAGAAATCATTATATCGTATTTGTCACGGTTTTCAAAATCCGAATGTGAAATGCTGAAGGCCACATCGGGATAGTAGGCCTTGAATTTTACTATACTTTCGGTAATCTGCTTTCTGTTGGTAAGTATCAAAAGCTTGATTTCACCATGAGGAACTGCCGAAAGATTGAGAATATCAATTTTCGCTTTGTTTATTTGCTTTTCACACAAATCTATTGCGCTTAAAAATATTTTTCCGCTTTGGTTGAGCTTTAAACTGTTGGCAGTTCTGTCAAACAGGCTTACACCAAGCTCATTTTCAAGCTTTTTAATGGATGCTGATACGCTTGATGGCGGAACCATAAATTTTTTTGCGGTATGCGAAATGTTTTCATTTTTTGCAGTGTACTGAAAGTATTTAAGCTGTAATATTTCCATTTTTAATCACCTTTTTAATTCTATCATAAATCAGCATATATTTCAATATATGCCCGCTATATTTTACTATATTCTTTACAAAGGGGCAATCCGGGTGTATACTTATGGTCGAAGGAGTGTTGAAAATGCAGAAAATTGAAAATATTGCGTACAAAGATACAGGGCTTGACCGTCATCTTTTAGATGTTTGGGTGCCTGACTTGAAAAAATTTCCTGTTTACATAAATTTTCACGGCGGTGGAATTACATCGGGCGATAAAGAGAGACAAAATCCTTTTGTTGAGCATCTTGCAAAGCAGGGAATTATGGTTGTAAATGCAAATTACAGACTTTACCCAAATGCGAAATATCCCGAATTTATCCAAGATGCGGCAGCCGTTGTTAAATGGGCAATGGATAATGCGAAGAATTACGGCGAGCCAACAGACTTTTTTGTTGGCGGCGAGTCAGCAGGAGGATATATTTCTTTAATGCTTTGCTTTGATAAAAAATATCTTGCAAATGTTGGCATTGATGCAGATTCTCTTTCAGGATATGTGTTCAATGCAGGTCAGCCAACTGCTCATTTCAGGGTGCTGAAAGAGTATGGGATAGACCCAAGGCGTGTAATTGTTGATGAACGTGCACCGATTTATCACATTTGCGGAGAAAGAAAATATCCGCCGATGCAGATTTTTGTGTCAGATAACGATATATCGGGCAGGTATGAGCAGACAATGCTTTTGATGGCAACCTTAAAGCATTTTGAATATGATATGGAAAGGGTTGACCTTCGGTATATGAAAGGTTATGCTCATTGTAAATACACCAATGAAATAATCGGTGACAGATGCCCGTTTTCCGATATGGTAGCAGAATTCATAAGAAAGTATGAGGTAAAACAATGAAAAAAGGAATATTTTATGCGGCACTTACTGCGATACTGTTCGTAACATTAGAGCCTGTAAGCAAACTTATTGCAAATGAAATCAGTCCCTATGCAATGACATTCTGGAGATTTTTAATCGGCTCTGTTTTGCTTGTGCCATTTGCGGCGGTCAAGGTAAAAAAAGAAAATATAAAGATTACAGGCAAAGACATTTTGAGAATGACGCTTTTAGGCATACTTGTAATTTGCCTGAGTATGGTTGTTTTGCAGATTGCGGTAAAACAGGCAGATACACCATCGCTCATAGCAATTATCTTTTCTTCAAACTCGGTATTTACCATAATTTTCTCGGTACTTCTTATAAAAGAAGAAAAGCTTAACAAAAACAAAGTAATTGCACTTATATTCGGTGTTTTGGGCGTTGTTTTGTGTGCAGATTTTTCATCGGGAACAAACCTGACATCAGTTTTATATACATTTATTGCCGCACTGTCTTTCAGTCTTTACACAGTGCTCAGCCAGAAATACAAAAACAAAACAGGCGGAATTGTTCAGACTGCAGGCGTGTTTTTAGCAGGAAGTATTGTGCTTTTAATTATTCTTCTTATCACAAAGCAGGATATTTCAATGCCCATCCAACCAAAAAGTCTTCTGATAATGCTTTACCTTGGAATTCTGGTTACGGGCGTGGGCTATGTTTCATACTTTAAGGCAATGGAAAAAGGCGGTGCAATTATGGCATCAATGGCATTTTTCATCAAGCCTATCCTGACTCCGTTTGTAACACTTTTGGTAAATGGCATCAAGCCTGACGGAAAAGTATTTTTGGCAGTAGCCTGCATAGTAGTTGCATCCTACTTCTCCACCTTTAGAAAAAAATAAAGGCTCCCCCTGTGCAAGGAGAGCCGGACAAAGCTGACTTATGAGTTGTTTGCAATCTGTCAGCACATAATTACCTGCAAATCTGGGGATGTAAAAAAAGCCCAGAACGCAAAAAGGCTGAATTCCTCATAAAAAAAGCTATTTAATTAAAGTCTTAAACTGAATGTAGAAAAATCTCAACAATTGTTGAGATTTTTCCTTTTTATAAGCCTTTTTGCTACGAAAAAACTTCACCTCTCGACGTACCCCCGTACGCCGTCGGGTAGCCAAAAGCAGGCGGAGCCTTGCTTTTGCTCAGTTTTTCCGTTCTGGACATTTTTTCCTATCCCCTAACGGATGGTAAAAGGGGCTGTAAATTTATTTACAGCCCCTTTTTTATATTTATAACTCTGTCACTTCTTTTTATTTTTTTTCAAGATTTTTATGAGCAGTTGCCATCATAAGCTTGATACGATTTAACTGATTTACCTCGCTTGCACCGGGGTCGTAGTCGATTGCAACGATATTTGCGTGTGGGTTGTGCTGCCTCAATGGCTTAATCATACCCTTGCCCACAATATGGTTGGGCAGGCATGCAAAGGGTTGCAGACACACAATGTTTTCGGTGCCCGAGTCAATTAATTCCATCATTTCGCCTGTCAAGAACCAGCCCTCACCGCATTGAGTACCGAGCGATGTAATCTTTTCAGCCTTTTTGGCGATTTCATCAATATGAAGGGGAGCATCAAAGTGCTTGCTTTCTTTTAAAGCATCGTCAATCGGCTTTCGGAGTGCGTAAATAATATTAAGTCCAAGACGGCTGATATTCTTCATTTTCTTTGTGCCCGCAAGCTTTTCGTAGTTAAAGTCGCTGTTTTTAAGGCAGTAAGCCAGAAAGTCCATCAAATCGGGCACAACAGCTTCGCCGCCCTCTTTTTCAATGATTTTAACAATATCATTGTTGGCATTGGGGTGATATTTTACAAGAATTTCACCAACCACGCCAACCTTGGGCTTTCTTAGTTCCTCATTTATGGGAAGACTGTCAAAGCTTTTCACAATTTCTCTGACATTTCTTCTGAATTTTTTTTGGTTTCTGTCCACAACGTTTTCACGTGCGATTTCGTTCCATCTCTGATAAAGCCTGTCGGTTGAGCCTTTTTCAAGCTCGTAAGGACGGGTGGCGTTAACAACACGCATAAACAAATCGCCGTAAAGAACCGCCATGGCAAAGCCCATAATAAGCTTTGGAGTAAACTTAAAGCCCGGATTTTTCTCAATTCCCAGATAACTTAAGGATACAACAGGAATTTGCTCCATATGCAGGTCAATGAGAGCCTTTCTTAAAAGGGCGATATAGTTGCTTGCACGACAGCCGCCGCCTGTCTGAGTCATTAAAACCGCAGTTTTGTTTAAATCATATTTTCCCGATTTTAAAGCGCTTATAATCTGACCCAATGTTACAATGGCGGGATAGCAGGCATCGTTGTTTATATATTTAAGACCTGTTTCCACCGCTTTTTTGTCAACACTCGGCATAAGTGCCACATTATAGCCTGCATTTTTGAAGGCAGTTTCGGCTAAATCAAACTGCATGGGAGCCATCTGGGGGATAATTAAAGTATAGTTTTTCCGCATATCCCCGGTGTAAATTCTTCGTGCAAACGGCTCGGATTTTTCTTTTCTCGGAATACTTCCCGATTTTCTTTCGTCAATGGCTGCTTTAAGCGAGCGAATTCTTATTTTGACCGCACCGAGGTTTGAACCCTCGTCAATTTTAATAACTGTGTAAAGCTTGTTGTGTGACGACAGAATTTCATCAACCTGGTCGGCGGTTACGGCGTCTAATCCGCAACCGAAGGAGTTAAGCTGAATTAAATCAACATCATCAGTACCCGAACAGAATTCAGCCGCCTTGTAAAGCCTTGAATGATATGTCCACTGGTCTAAAACTCTTATGGGTCTTGTGAGATTTTTAATATGAGCAACGCAAGACTCAGTCAGCACCGAAAAACCATAAGATGCGATAACCTGGTCAATTCCATGATTGATTTCGGGGTCTAAATGGTAGGGCCTTCCTGCAAGAACAATTGCGTGACCGCCCGATTTTCTTGTATTTTCAAGGATTTCAATACCTTTTTCGATAATGTCTGCCTTAAACTTTTTATCCTCAAGTTCGGCTTTATCAACGGCATCGCAGATTTCTTTTTTTGAAATTCCCAAAGAAGAAAATTCTTCAAAAAGTCTTACTTTCAGACGCTTTTTGTCGGCATAAGGCAAAAACGGATGATAAAGTGTTGCTCCGAATTCGTTAAAAGCATCGTTCATATTTGCCGCAATAACCTCGGGATACATTGCAACAACGGGACAGTTAAAGTGATTGTCCGCCGTTTCGTCTTCCTTGACCTCGTGGTTTATAGCGGGATAGAAGATATTTTTCACGCCATTTTCCAAAAGCCATTTAATATGCCCGTGGGCAAGCTTTGCAGGATAGCAGGCGGTGTCGGAGGCAATTGTGTCCATACCCATCTGATAAATTTCTTTTGTGGACTGAGGGGAAAGCACTACTTTAAATCCAAGACAAGTGAAAAATGTAAACCAGAACGGATAGTTTTCGTGCATATTGAGCACCCTCGGGATACCTATTTCGCCTCTTGACGCAGTATCGGGAGAGTTGTAATAATCAAAAAGTCTTTCGTATTTGTATTTAAATAAATTGTTACCGCTGTCGGTTGTTTTTGCTTTGCCCGACCCCTTTTCGCAACGGTTTCCCGTAATAAATCTGCTTCCGTCGGAAAAAGAGCTGATTGTAAGCTGACAGTTGTTGGTGCAACCGCCGCAACGGGTGTGCTTGCTTTGCATAGAAAAACTGTCAAGTTCTTCGTTAGATAAAAGAGTTGATTTTTCGCCGTCTTTATATCTGCTTATGCCTATAAGCGATGCACCGTATGCACCCATAAGACCTGAAATATCAGGGCGGATAACTTCACGTTTTAAAAGTTTTTCAATGCTGCAGAGCACGGCGTCATTTAAAAATGTTCCGCCCTGAACAACGATTTTCTGACCTGCTTCGCTTGCATCGCGAAGCTTGATAACCTTGTAAAGTGCGTTTCTGATGACAGAGCAACAAAGTCCGGAGGCAATATCTTCGATTAAAGCGCCTTCTTTCTGTGCCTGTTTAACTTTTGAATTCATAAAAACTGTGCAGCGTGTGCCAAGGTCGACGGGATTTTTGGATTTTACAGCTTTTTCCGCAAATTCTTCAACTGTAAGACCTACCGATTTTGCATAGGTTTCAAGAAATGAACCGCAGCCTGAGGAGCAGGCTTCGTTTAATAAAATACTGTTAATTGCACCGTCCTTGATTCGGATGCATTTCATATCCTGACCGCCTATGTCTAAAATAAAGTCAACATCAGGCAAAAAAGCCTTTGCAGCGGTGTAGTGAGCAACAGTTTCAATTTCTCCGAAATCAGCTTTAAAGGCAGTTTTTAAAAGTTCTTCACCGTAACCTGTTGTAACGGCGTGAGCAATAAAAGCACCCTCGGGAATTAAAGAATAAAGCTCTTTTAAAAGCTTTTTGGCGGTGTCGATAGGGCTTCCGCCGTTGTCACTGTAATATGTATATAAAAGTATGCCGTTTTTGTCGCAAAGCGTTGCCTTGGTGGTGGTTGAGCCTGCGTCAATGCCCAAAAACAAAGGACCTTGTGCCTTGCTTATTTCGCCCCGCTTGATTTTCGCTTTTGCGTGGCGGGCTTTGAATATTTCATATTCTTCGTCGTCTTTAAAAAGTGCGGGAAGACTTTTTTGAGCCGAAACAATATGCTCGGTACCCTCTAATCTTTCGATTAAAGCACCAATCTCAACTTCTTGTGATTTTTTAGCTGAAATTGCAGCACCGAGAGCAACATAAAATTCCGAATTTTCAGGGAAAATAATCTCATTTTCTTTCAAACCGAGAGTTTCGGCAAATCTTTTCCGAAGCTCTGACATAAAGGTGAGAGGACCGCCCAGAAATGCAACATTTCCTTTGATTGTTCTTCCGCAGGCAAGACCCGAAATCGTTTGATTTACAACTGCCTGAAAAATTGAAACGGCAAGGTCGGAAATTTTTGCACCCTCGTTGATAAGGGGCTGAATATCGGTTTTAGCAAAAACCCCGCAGCGAGCCGCAATGGGGTAGATGGTTTTGTAATTTTTTGCAGCGTCGTTAAGACCGTCTGCATCTGTGTTGAGCAGTACCGCCATCTGGTCGATAAAAGCACCCGTGCCGCCGGCACATGTGCCATTCATACGCTGTTCTACAGTGCTGTCATAAAAAGTAATTTTAGCGTCTTCTCCTCCAAGCTCAATAACAACATTGGTTTCGGGGATTAAAGCCTGAACGGCTTCGGAACAGGCGACAACTTCCTGTTCAAAGGGAATTTTCAGGCGTTTTGCAAGAGAAAGTCCTCCTGAGCCTGTAATTACCGCTTTAACAGTGCCCGAAAAGTGTTTTGAAAATTCGCAAAGCATTTCTTTGGCTTTTTCAAACACATTTGACATGTGTCTTTCATATCTTTTATACAGTATGTTATTTTCCTTATCGATTAAGACTAATTTTACGGTTGTAGAGCCGATGTCAATGCCAAGACGCACTTAAAAATCCACACTCCTTTTATTTAATAGGAAAGAATTCGACAAAATTCTGCATATATTTTAATAGGTAGAAATTCCTTTGTCAAGGGATTTAACATAAACTTCACATAAATTTCATTTAGTAAATATATATAGTACAAACTTTTATGGTATGATTACCCCGCAATACTTAATTAATGTTACGAAAAGTGCATATTATTACAAAAAACCTGACATAATTTCAGTTATTTTACAATTATGTTACAAAGTGTTTTTAGCTATTGACAAATATTTAGCAGATGTTGTATAATTTCAGCGTAAAGTAAACTACATATAAGTGTAGTAAAAAATTTTTTATAGGAGGAGATTTTGTATGAAAAATCTTACAAGAGTTCTTGCATTAGTATTAACTTTTGCTATGATGATCAGCACAGTTGCTATGGCAGCTACATTTACTGATATCGAAGCTGGTTCTACTTATGCAGAAGCTACAGCAGTTCTTGCTGACCTCGGTATCCTCTACGGTTACGAAGATGGTACATTTGGTGCAGACAAAGTTATCACAAGAGCTGAAGTAGTTGCAGTTGTTAACAGACTGCAGGGTTTATCAGATGCTGCTAAAGCAGCAGGCGGTGCAACTCAGTATACTGACGTTCCTTCAACAGAATGGTACGCTGGTGACGTAAACCTCGCTACACAGATGGGTATCGTATCTGGTGATGGCAACGGTTTATTCAGACCTAACGACCAGGTTAAGTATGAAGAAGCAGTTAAAATGGTAGTTGCTGCTCTTGGTTACAACCAGGAATATGTATTAAGAAGAGGCGGATGGCCGACAGGTTATCTCGTAATTGCTACAGAAGCTGAAATTTCAAAAGGCTTGTCAGCTGGTGCAGGCGATCCTGCATACAGAGGCATCGTTGCTAAGCTTGCTTACAACTCTTTGACAGCTCCTACATTTGCTTTCAAAAACTACTCAACAGACGGCACAGCTGTTTACGGAGTAGACGAAGAAAAAATTGTTTTGGAAGAAAAACTCCAGACATACAAACTTACAGGTTATGTTTCAGCTAACTCTGTTACATCTTTGACAAATGCAAATGTTACAGAAAATGATGAAGTTAACTTCGCAATCACAACTGACAAAGTTGGTAAAACAGTTGAAGATTGGGAAAAGGGTGATGATGACACATTTGTAACAGCTACAGATGTTGCTAACACACTCGGTTACACAACAGACGTTTATGTTAGAGAAAATGCTGAAGGTGACTACGAAATCATTTCTTATGTTGTAAACAACGCTAAGAATAAGACAGTTACAATCGAAAATCCTGCTAACATCCAGACATCAGGCACATACGTTTCTGATATCGACGGTGTTGGTGAAGATTACATCGCAGTATTTGACGAAGAAGTTGACACAATCGATACAAAATACAGCCTTTCAGTTCCTAACTCTGTATCAGGCACTGTATACGCTAAATTGATTGTTAACGGCGACTACCTCGGTTCTGTTGCTGCTAAGGGTTGGGAAACAATGTATAACCTTTCAGGTGCAGCTGACGCTGATCTCGGTTACAAGTTTGCTCCTAAATATGGCACAGTTACATTGCTCGACAACAACAACGATGGTGCTTATGATGTAGTATTTGTTGACTCATACGTTGTAGCACGTGTTACAAGTGTTGTTAACACAGATACAGCTAAGAAAATCTTCATCAGCGGCGGCAGCATCGACCTTACAAACCACTACAAAGGTGAAAAGGGTTACACATATTCACTCGAATTAGACGGCGAAGAAGCTGACATTTCTGACCTTCAGAAAGATGATGTTATCGCTGTTGCAATGTCAACAAAATCTGGCTCAAACGCAGCTAAGAAATATGACATCAAAGCTACAAGAAACACAGTTTCAGGTTTAGTTTCAGAAGTTATCTGTGACTATGCTACAAATGGCTATACTAACGCAGCTGATTGGGAATTCTCAATCGACGGCAACGCATACACAATTGCTAACCTTGCTGATCCTTCAACATCAAAGCTTGATACAGTAAAAGCTGGTAGCGAAGTAACATTCTATCTT
Source organism: uncultured Eubacteriales bacterium (assembly GCA_964492155.1). GTDB lineage: Bacteria > Bacillota > Clostridia > RGIG6154 > RGIG6154 > RGIG2094. Next base: position 1,540 of record CAZBJD010000045.1, on the reverse strand, counting down.
GATGCATTCGGCAACGTTGCATACACAGATGTTACATCAACAACAGCTAAGAACTACGGTTTTGTTGCTGGTCTCTTCGCAGATCCTAGCTCAATCGATGGTACAACATACCAGATCAGAATTCTTGACAAAGACGGCGATATGACAGTTTATGATATTGCTGAAAATGTAAAATTTGCAGGCGAACATGCTGATGGTACAACAGGTACTACATCAGAATTGGCTATAACTGCTAGCGTAGACGCAGATGCTTACGTAAACAAAGCTGAAGAAGCTTATGCTTACTTAGACAACTATATGGCTCCTGCAGGAAGCTTTGCTACAGGTACAGACAACTGGACTATCACAGATGCAGCTGCTTCAAATGCTAACACAGACAACTATGCTAAGAGAATTATTACTTACAAAGTAAATTCTGCAGGTAAGGTTTCAGAAATCGTTCTTGGTTCTGTTACAGGTACTGAGGGCACATGGCTTTCATATGACGCTGCTAAGGTTACAAGCACAGGCAAGTACCTTGCTAAGTCAAATTCAATCGGTGGTATTTTCGTATCAGAAGATACAGTAGTATTCAATCTCCCGATTGACGACAAAGCTGACAAAGATAGCTTCACAGTAGATACAATTGCTTCATTGGTTAACGAAGAAACATACAATGTTGCATTCTTGTCAATCGACGAAGATGGCATTGCAGGTGCAATCGTTATTACAAGTGACGCTGCTACTGTAGGTGGAGATTCTAACCTTGCTGTTGTTACTAAGGTTACAACTTCACAGGATGCTAACTATGATAACATTTACAACATTTCATTCTTGCAGAATGGCGAAGCTATGACATTAGCTACAACTGCTGACCTCTATGAAGAAATCGATACTCTTACAATTACAGCCGGCGATGTATTCGAGTATAAGACAAACGGCGAAGGTGCTATCAGCGCTATCGGTTTGATGAATACAAAGAATGATACATGGACAAATGGCGGTATCGAAGCTATTAAGAGCATTAAGAGCGATTACGTTGATACAAATAAACAGGACTATGTATTTGGTGTTGTTTACAACGTAACAGATAGCAGAGTTATCAAGATTGGTACAGCTAAAGATATCCACGCTGTTTCAGAAGATGCTAACTTCTACATGGTTGACTTGACCAAGAAGAAGAATGGTGCTAAGAACTACGTAACAGTTTCAGATTATTCAGAAATTCTTGCATATGAAGAAGATGGTAACAACGTTCTTATTCCTGAATACGACTATGCAGTATTCATGAAGTACAGCAACGACGAAATTATCGATGTTGTAATCTACAAAGGTTTCATCAACAGATAATTTTAGTTCCATACTTTAGTTGGAATTACAAAGAACCGGGGTTTTATCCTCGGTTCTTTTTTTGTGCGACGAAAACCGCGTCATAGCGGCACACCTCAAAAATGCAGGGAATGGCGGTTTCCGACACTCCGTAAAAAGGGAGCTGTCTCAATAATTATTTTCTTTGTATAAATATTCAAAATCGTAGGGGCGGTTCACGAACCGCCCGCGG
>CAZBJD010000044.1:0-11187 GCA_964492155.1 uncultured Eubacteriales bacterium | reverse complement strand
ATTATTTTACTTGGAGCGCCCGGCGCCGGAAAAGGTACTCAGGCTGAACAGATTTCGCAGAAATTAAACATTCCGGCTATTTCAACAGGCTTTATTATCAGACAGGCAATTGCTGAAGGAACCGAAGTTGGTATTCTCGCAAAAGACTACATTGATAAGGGTCAGTTGTTACCAGATGATGTTGTAATTAAGCTTTTGCTCGAAAGACTCAAAAGCGATGATTGTAAAAACGGATACATTCTCGACGGATTTCCAAGAACAATTGCTCAGGCGGAAGCATTAATTGCAAATAACATTGCAATTGATAAGGTTGTTGACCTCGAGCTTGCCGACGAAGTAATTGTTGAAAGACTTTCAGGAAGACGAGAATGCAGTGAATGCGGTAGAACATACCATATTTCACATAACAAACCAAGTGTAGACGGCAAATGTGATTCTTGCGGTGCTGATTTGATACGCCGCAAGGATGACGAGCCTGAAACTATAAAAAACAGATTGGCAGTTTACCATAAGCAAACCGAACCTTTGATAGAATTTTACATTCAAAAAGGACTTTTGGTTAAGGTAGAAAGCCAGAACGAAGTGGCGGCCACCACAGATAAAGTATTTGAAGCAATGGGAGTGAGCTTATGATTAGCGTAAAATCACTTCGGGAAATAGAGCTTATGAGGACTGCCGGTAAGATTACAGGCGAAACCTTACAGCTTTTGGCTGAAAGTATCGTTCCCGGAATTACAACGCTTGAGCTTGACCGTATAGCTGAAAATTATATCAGGAAATGCGGCGCGGTGCCATCATTTAAGAATTATGGCGGATTTCCCAAGAGCCTTTGTGCATCGGTAAACGATGAAGTTATTCATGGTATTCCGAGCAAAGCAAAGGTACTTAAAGAGGGAGATATAATAAGCTTTGATATCGGCGCGTGCTACAAAGGATATCATGGCGATGCTGCAAGAACTGTGGGTGTCGGAAAAATCTCCGATGACGCACAGAAACTGATTGATGTGACAAAGCAGAGCTTTTTTGAAGGTGTTGCATTCGCAAAACCCGGGCAAAGAGTTTCAGATATATCTGCAGCAATACAAACGTATGCCGAAGGATTTGGGTACGGTGTTGTGAGAGATTATGTGGGACACGGTGTCGGCTCTGAATTGCACGAAGCTCCCGAGGTTCCGAATTTTGCGGACCTTTCAAGGGGCAGAGGTGCAAGACTTGTGGCAGGTATGACTTTGGCGATTGAGCCTATGATTAATATGGGCGACTACAGAGTTAAGGTTTTAGATGATGATTGGACAGTCAAAACTCTGGACGGCTGCTTGTCAGCTCATTATGAAAACACAGTGCTTATAACCAACGGAGAACCTGAAATTTTAACGCTGCTTTAAATTTCGTAGAGGTGATTTTGATTGGACGTTTACCCCGGGCTTATTGTTAAATCAACGGCTGGAAGGGATAAGGACAAATTTTTCGTGGTACTTTCCACGGCAGACGACATTTATTGTATGATTGCCGACGGGAGAACGCGAAAGGTGGATATGCCCAAAAAGAAGAAGATAAAGCATTTAATTGCGACTGATGTCTGTTCTGAGGGTATAAAAGAAAAATTGCAAACCGCTCAGACGGTTACGAATTCAATGGTCAGAAAAGAGCTTAAGGCTTTTGAAGACGGCGAAATGTAACTAAATTTCTTATTAAGGAGTGTGTATCCATGTCGAAAGACGATATGCTGGAACTTGAAGGAACAGTTGTAGAATCACTTCCTAATGCGATGTTCCAAGTTGAACTTGAAAACGGACATGTAATTTTAGCTCACATTGCGGGAAAACTTCGTATGAATTTTATACGAATTCTTCCCGGTGATAAGGTTACGGTGGAAATGAGTCCCTATGATCTTACACGCGGCAGAATTACATGGCGTGCTAAATAATTGTTAAGAATTGCGTTAAGGCAAATATCGCCGTAATTTACGGCTGAAAAAATGGAGGTTATTTTTTATGAAAGTCAGACCATCCGTAAAACCTATTTGCGAAAAATGTAAAATCATTAAGCGCAAAGGAAATATTATGGTAATTTGTGAAAACCCAAAGCATAAGCAGAAGCAAGGCTGATAAAAGGAGGTGTAAGACTTTATGGCAAGAATAGCAGGTGTTGACTTACCGCGTGAAAAACGTGTTGAGATTGGACTTACTTATATCTATGGCATAGGTGTTAATTTATCGAGAAAAATTCTTGAACAGGCAGGTGTAAATCCTGACACAAGAGTTAAAGATTTGACAGAAGATGAAGTTTCAAAACTTCGTGATATTATCGATAAGGAATGTACAGTAGAAGGTGACTTAAGACGTCAGACAGCTCTTGATATCAAGCGTCTTATGGAAATCGGCTGTTACAGAGGCTTAAGACACAGAAGAGGTCTTCCTTGCAGAGGTCAGAGAACAAAGACCAATGCGAGAACAAGAAAAGGTCCTAAGAAGACTATCGCAAATAAGAAGAAGTAAGGAGGCAATGAGATGGCAAAAACTGCTACAAAGAAAACCGTCAGAAGACGCAGAGAGAAAAAGAATATTGAAAAAGGTGCAGTTCATATTAATTCTACCTTTAACAATACTATTGTTACAATTACTGACACTCAGGGTAATGCTATTTCATGGGCAAGTGCCGGCGAATTAGGTTTCAAAGGTTCTAAAAAATCAACTCCGTTTGCTGCACAGATGGCAGCTGAAACAGCAGCAAAAGCTGCTCAGGAACACGGTCTTAAGAGCGTAGAAGTATACGTAAAAGGCCCTGGTGCCGGAAGAGAAGCTGCAATCAGAGCACTTCAGGCAGTTGGTCTTGATGTAAACATGATTAAAGACGTTACACCTATTCCTCACAACGGTTGCAGACCGCCTAAGAGAAGAAGAGTGTGATTTGGTTATAACTTTGTTAAATTTATAAAAACGGAGGTAAGAGTAATATGGCAAGATATACAGGTGCTGTATGCAGACTCTGCAGACGTGAAGGCACTAAGCTTTACTTGAAAGGCGAACGTTGCTATAGCGATAAGTGCAGTATCAAGAAAAGACAGTATGCCCCGGGTCAGCATGGTCAGGGAAGAAAAAAATTGTCAGAATACGGCGTTCAGCTTAGAGAAAAGCAGAAAGCAAGACGCTATTATGGTATATTGGAAGGTCAGTTCAGACATTACTTTGAATTGGCTGAAAAGAAACAGGGTATCACCGGTGAAAACCTGTTGTCAATCTTAGAAACAAGACTTGATAACGTAGCTTACAGAATGGGCATCGGCACATCACGTGCAGAAGCAAGACAGCTTGTAAGACACGGTCACGTTACAGTTAACGGCAAAAAAGTTAACATTCCTTCTTTCTTGGTTTCAGTAGGCGATGTTATTACATTGAAGGAAGCAAGCAGAGGTTCTGAAAAGATTAAAGCTGTTTTAGAAGCAACCTCAGGTAGAGCTGTTCCGAAGTGGCTTGATTATAACAGAGATACTTTAGAAGCTAAGGTTATCGCTGCTCCTGCAAGAGACGATATCGATATCGAAATTGCAGAACACTTGATTGTTGAGTTGTATTCTAAATAATAGAATAAACTAGAGGCGAGCGAACGTTCCTGCCCTACAAGGTGGGCAATAAAGGAGGGTTAATATGTTAGAAATGCAAAAGCCTGAAATAGAGTGCGTTGAAATGGCTCCGGACGGAACATATGGCAAATTTGTCGTTGAACCGCTGGAAAGAGGTTACGGTATCACAATCGGAAACTCTTTAAGACGTACATTGTTATCCTCTTTACCCGGTGCTGCCGCATCTTTCATCAAAATTGAAGGTGTTCAGCATGAATTTTCATCAATTCCGGGCGTAAAAGAAGATGTTGTTGAAATTATTCTTAACATTAAGAATTTGCATGTAAAACTTCACGAACCCGGTCCGAAGCTTGTTTATATTGAAGCTTCAGGCAAGGGCGAGGTTACTGCAGGTGATATCAAAGCCGATTCAGGCGTTGAAATCTTAAATCCTGAACTTCACATTGCAACACTTAATGAAGATGCAAAGCTCAACATGGAAATTACGCTTACATCAGGTAGAGGATATGTTTCTGCTGATAAAAACCGTATGGAAAGTCAGTCAATCATCGGAATTATTCCTGTTGACTCAATCTATACACCTATTACTAAGGTTAATTATCAGATTGAAAACACACGTGTCGGTCATGTAACCGACTATGATAAGCTCACAGTTGAAGTCTGGACAAACGGTACTATCCAGCCGGACAAAGCTGTCAGCCTTGCAGCACAGATTTTAACAGAGCACTTGAAGTTATTCCTTGATTTGTCAGAAGGTGCAGCTCATACTGAAGTATTGGTAAGCAAAACTGATACAAAGAAAGAAAAAGTTATGGAAATGACAATCGAAGAACTTGATTTGTCAGTTCGTTCTTATAACTGCTTGAAGCGTGCAGGTGTTAATACTGTTGAAGATCTGGCAGGTAAGACCGAGGAAGATATGATGAGAGTAAGAAACCTTGGTAAGAAGTCTTTGGAAGAAGTTCTTAACAAGATGGAAAGCCTCGGACTTAATTTGAGAAAAGAAGAAGACGAATAAGTCTATGTACGTTAGTTTTATCCCTACGCAAAGGAGGTTTTAAAATGCCGGGAACAAGAAAGTTGGGCCGTGCTACAGCCCACAGACAGGCAATGCTCAGAAACTTAACAACATCGCTTTTGGAAAACGGTAAAATGGTTACAACAGAAACCAGAGCGAAAGAAGTTAGATGCTTAGCTGAAAAAATGATTACTCTTGGTAAGAAGAACACTCTTCATACAAGACGTCAGGCTCTCGCTTTTATCACAAAAGAAGACGTTGTTACAAAGCTGTTCAATGAAATAGCTCCAAAATATGCAGAAAGAAACGGCGGATACACCAGAATTATTAAAATGGCTCCAAGAAGAGGAGACGGTGCTTCGCAGGCTCTCATTGAATTAGTTTAATTCAAAGTTTAATCCACCCTTTACGGGTGGATTTTTTGTGCAAAAAAGATAGTCTTAAAGTGATAAATGCGGTCTGGAAACAGCAAAATATCACCTGAGATTTTTTATGTTTCGATTTACATTAAAAATTATCCTAATATATAAAAAGTTTAGCCAAATCAGTATATCTTTTTTGCGGAAAAAGGTTTATAATATTATCAGGAATATTATACCCATTTAGGGCGGAAAAATTAATGCCGCATAGCAAAATGCAATATGGGTAACTAAGATGAACAAATATAAAGGAGATGGGAAAATGAAACGATTTGTTTCTGTTGTGCTTGTTTTAACCATGCTTTTAACTTGTGCGAATATTGCACTTGCGGCAGAGCCGGACTCTAAGGTTTTAGGAAGCACCAATATTGTAAATGTAACGGGAAAGCTTGCAGATGGCGGCGATTATGTTAACGTGCTTCTTTTGGATGCCTCAAATAACGTTAAGTACATAGATGAAGCATCTGTTGAAAGTGACGGAAGCTACAGAATGAAATTCAAATACAAAGATGACATTGCAGGTCTTTCACTTCAGGTAAAGCAGGGGCTTTCTGATGTAACAGAGTCAGTTGTTGAGGCGATTACCGAAAAAGAAGCTGTTTCTTACGAATTAAATGTTGTAAATTCAGCGAAAACGTATGTAAGCGCCGAAATTGAAAACTACTTTAACGTTGCAGGTAAAACTTATACCGTTATGGTTGCATACTACGGCGAAAACAACAAGCTTTTAGATGTCTATGTAAGAGATGAAAAAGCTGTGGCAAATGATAAAACAAAAGATGAATCATCTTACGAAATTCCTGAAAATACAGAAAAAATCAAAGTGTTTATGTGGGACAGTGTAAAAACAATGGTTCCGCTGGCAAAAGAAGTTTCAGGCAAGAAAAATGATACAATCAGAATTCTTACAATCGGTAACAGCTTTGCGGATGACTCGGTTGCATATCTTGACGATATAGCGGCAGAAGATGGTATTACAATGGTAATTCGTACTGCCAACTATGGCGGCGGCACCATCGCAAAACATAAAAATGCGATGTTTGCAACAGGCGATGCAAGAAAGATTTACGAAAACGAAACCAAGAGCATTGATGATTATTTAGACGAAATGACCTATGATTATATCACGGTTCAGCAGGTAAGCCAGGATAGCGGACAGTATGATACATACATTGACCAGGGTGCTGACGATATGCTGAAATACTTAAGAGAAAAGCAGCCTACTGCAGAAATCGTATTTCACGCAACATGGGCTTATGAAAAAGGCGCAAGCCATTCGGGTTTTGCTAACTACAATAATGACCAAGAAACTATGCACAATGCAATTGTAGATGCAGTGACACGTTATTGCGAACACGCAAAAGATTTAAAGACAGATTCGGGGCTTTCAGTTTCATTGGACGGAAAGGCACTCCGATACATCCCCACAGGCATTGCCTTTATGAATGCAAGACAAGATGATATGTTTGATACAACATATACAGGTGCGGATGATTCAGTAGTTGACACCACTTTGATTCGTACACTTCACCGTGACGGATACCATGCAAGCTTTAACTACGGCAGATATTTGACAGCCCTTACATGGTATGCCTGCCTTTCAGGCAATTCTGTTGTTGATAATACATACACTAATTCATCACGCCCAATCCCCGAAGATGCAAGACCTGTAATCAACAGGGCGGCACAGGATGCGGTTAACAGCATAGGAATCTGGAACTAATAAAAAAGATAGAGGGATATTGTATGAAAAAAATAGTTAGTTTGTTGCTCTGTATAACAATGATTTTAGCTTGCATTTGCACATCGGCGGAAGCACCTGATTCAAGTGTGCTTAAAAGCACAAACATTGTAAATGTTGTGGGCAATCTTGAAGATGGCAGCGATTATGTTAACATTCTTCTTATGGATAAATCAAAGAATGTTATGTATATAAATCAGTTCCCCGTAGAAGAAGATGGCACTTACAGAGCGAAATTCAAGTATCCGGGCGGTATTGCAGGCCTTGAGCTTAAAGTGAAACAAGGGGATACTGATGTTACAAAGTCGGTTGTTGAAGCTATTGCAGAAGAAGCAGCACTTTCATACACCTTAGATGTTGTAAATTCCCCTGTAAACACAGAGATTAAGGCTGAAATTAAAAATTATTACAATGTGCCAAATAAAACATATAAGATTATTCTTGCATACTACGATGGCAACAACAAGCTTTTAAGTGTTGATATGCAGGATACTAAAAATGTCGGGGAAGATGTAACAATATTTGAAGAAGATTTTAAAATCCCTGACAATGTTGGAAAAATCAAGGTTTTCATGTGGAACAACGAAAAAACAATGATTCCTTTGGTTGAAAGCATAGAGGGTAATAAAAACGAAACAATCAGAGTTTTGGCAATCGGCAACAGCTATGCAGTAGATGCTTTTGAATATCTTGATGAGATAGCAGAATCAGAAGGCGTTAATTTAGAGTTGAGAATTGCTCAGCAGAGCGGTGCTACATTTACAAAGCACTGGAATACATGGACTGCAACAACTGAAGAAGACAGAAAGAAATATACCGAAAACGGCGAAAAAGTTGATATTGCTCACTTCTTAGAAGACGGTTCAAGATATGACTATATCACAATTCAGCAGAGCAGTGCACACAGCGGTGATGAAGAAAATTATCTGGTTAATGCTGAAAATGTTGTTAAATACATAAGAGAAAGACAACCTACAGCAGAAATCCTTATTCATAAAACATGGTCAAATGAAAAAGGCTCACCGGTTACAGCCTTTGTTGAAACCTACAACAGCGACCGTGATTATATGACAGCACAGATAGATAAGTGTGTAGAAAACGCAAGGGTAGTGCTCGGTAAGGTAAAAACAGATTCAGGTCTTGAGGTTTCACCGGGAGGAAAACCGCTCCGTTATATCCCATCAGGAGATGCTGTGACACTTGCAAGACAAAGCGAAATGTTTGATACAACATATACTTTGAAAGCAAATTGGGATGATGTAAACAATTACTGGGCACCGGAAACAATTGATGAATCCACAACCATATCTCTGCACCGTGACAGCTATCATATGAGCCGCAGATTCGGAAGATACTTAGTTGCCCTTGTTTGGTACAGAGTTTTAACAGGAAATTCAGTTGCAAATAACCAATATACAAATGCGTCTTATCCGATTTCGGAAGAAGGAAGAGAAATAATCAATGCAGCAGCACAAAAAGCGGTTGATGATACAAAACTTTGGGATAACTATTAAAAGAGGAATATTGGGATGAAAAAGATAATAGCGTTGATTTTAACAATTTCAATGATTTTAAGTATGGCACCTGCTGCTTTTGCAATTGATGCAAAAGGTGTCGAAGCAGAAATTTCAGTAAGCACGCATATTGTAAATGTAACAGGTCAGATGCTTGATATAGAAGGCACCTCTATTACAATATTGCTTGTTGATGATGCAAAAAACGTAAAGCACATTGAAGAAGCGGAATTGGAAGCCGATGGCACATACAGAGCAAAGTTTAAATACATAGGCGACGATTTTGCGGACCTTACGCTCAGAGTAAAGCAGGGAACCGAGGATGTTACAGAAACAGTTATTTCAGCAACTGCTAAAACAGAACCTATTGAATACAAAATCAATATTTCAAATGCAGAAGGCAAAACTGTTCTTAACTCAAAAATTGAAAACTATTATAATGTGCCGGGAAAAACCTACACAATTATGACTGCGTACTATGGCGAAAACAACAAGCTTTTAGATGTATTTGTGCAAAACACAAAGAATCTTGCATTTGAAGAAAATGAAGACAGTGCTGAATATGACATTCCAGAAGGTGCAGAAGAAGTTAAAGTTTTCATCTGGAACGATGAAGAAACAATGATTCCTTTAAGGGATGAAGTTGCAGTTAAGGCAAAAGAAGACGTAAGAGTGTTGTTAATCGGTCACAGCTTTGTCGACGATTCAAGAAGTTATTTGCCTGACATTGCGGCAGCTGATGGTGTTAACCTTACTGTTGACTGGGTAACGTATGGCGGTGGTGGATTTACTCAACACTGGAAAATATGGTCAGCTCAGTTTGAAACGCAAGAGGAAGCGGAAGCCTATGATGAAGCAAATGGACTTGAAATCGGAACAACGCCGTTTAGAAGACGGTATCACGGTCAGGTTAAAAAAGACCTTGAAGGTAATGTTTTAACTGATGAATTTGGCGAAAATATGACAGAGTTTACAAAAAGCGTTGATGATTTCTTTGATAACTACGATTATGACTATGTTGCAATGCTTACATTGTATGGAATTATGCCTTATGATGCAGTTCCCGAAAAAAGCTATACAGGATACCCGAATTCTGAAGATGATTTAGCAGGTCAGAACATGGTAAAATATATAAGAGAACACGAGCCAAACGCAGAAATTGCAATTATCAACACATGGGCTTACGAAAAAGAATCTACGGGTCACATTGGTAATGGCCAATATATCTTTGGCATAGGTACAACATATGATCAGGATAAGATGTGGGAACAGATAAGAAAAACAGTTGAGTATCAGACAGAAACTTATTCTAAACTCACAACCGATGATGGTACTCCTGTTTCATTGGACGGCAAACCACTTAAGTATATTCCGTCAGGTCAGGCGTTCAATATTGCAAGAGAAAACATCTTGTTTGATACAAAATATTATCATGGTTACACAAATCAGGCATCAAGCAACTTTAAATTTGTAGATGATGAGTATCCTGAATATAAGACACTTCACCGTGACAGCTATCATTGTAGTCGTAACTACGGAAGGTATCTCGCTGGGCTTGTTATGTACAGCGCCTTTACAGGAAACTCTGCATCAAACAACAAGTTTGTGAATCCTGATACAAAATGGAAAATTCCTGAGAGTGAAGCACAAATCTTAAGAGATGCGGCGCAAAAAGCTATTGACGATTCGGGTATCTGGAACTGATGCATAAAGAGAGGAATATTTTATGAAAAGGATTATTTGTACTTGTCTTGCACTTGGTATGATGATTAGCTCGGTATCAGCGATTGCGGAAAGTAAAATAACTCTTGTAACAGACAGAGGAACATACTACAGTAAGGCAGATTTCGGCGAAATGCCGCTTAAAAGATATGCAACAATTTCAAAAGGTGTGGTTAAAGAGGTAAGAGCAAACTATACCTTTGAAAAAACTGACCTTAATGTTTTAATCGAAACAGATATCAAGGAAGAAACAAGTGGTATAATTACGCTCTATGATGCCGAGGGCAATCTTACAGGAGTTAAAGAAGTAGCTGTTAAAGGCAATACAAACATTAAATTGGATGAAGATGCACCAAGAGTAAAAGGTTATGTATGGCAGGATGATAAAATAGTTTCACTTGGCGATTCAGACAAAACACGCCCTGAAAAGATTACTGTATTTTTAATTGGTTCATCATCTGCCTGTGACTGGCCGGTAAGACATTATCCGGGTGAAGGCTACGGAAAATTTTTGGGCGATTATTTCAACTCCGATTATGTTAAATTTGTAAACAATGCGGTATCAGGCGCAAGTTCAACTACATATTTAGATGACCAGAAAGGTCTTGGTTACTGGCCGCTTACCCGTGATGCAATAAAACCGGGCGATTATGTAATAATTGAAGTTGGCGGAAACGATCCTAAACACACAAAGGATGAAGATGGTAATTTCTCACCTGAAAAATATAAAGAAAATCTTATGATAATGCACAACGATGTTATTTCTCGCGGCGGTAAGGTTGTGTATGCAAATATTTCAGCACCTGCAGTTAATATCAAGAACAACAAACTTTATCCGGAAAGTTCAAGAGCGGAACTTGCAGTTTACAGAAAAGAAGTTGCACAAAAAACGGGTTCTCCTTATATCGACTGCACACAGGAAATTTTTGATTTTTTCAACAGTCGGATTAAAGACAAAACATTTAATAATATCGAAGAACTTCAAGGGTATTATTTCAGAAACCGTGATTGGATGATGAAGCCTGTTGAGGAAGGCGGATTTGGTCTTGATTACGAAGATACACTTATTCCGGACAATTTTGAAGCAACTAAAGAATATGACTATGTTCACACAAATTACAGAGGTGCGGATGTAGTTGCAAAATATTTCTACGAAGCACTTATGAAGAGTGATTCAGACCTTAAATTTT
>CAZBJD010000043.1:0-11271 GCA_964492155.1 uncultured Eubacteriales bacterium | reverse complement strand
CACTGCCGCCCCAGATTGAAGAACAACCTGTTGCGTTAGAGATATATGCTCTGTCGCCGCAAATCTGAGTGATAAGCTTAGCATAAGGTGTTTCACCGCAGCCTGCGCAAGCACCTGAGAACTCCAAGAGAGGCTGACGGAACTGTGAATTCTTAACGTTTAACGGAGCAGTCAAAAGTTCAGGTTTAACTGAAACTTTAACGCCATAATCAAATGCAGCCTGTTTTTCCATCTGTGTTGCGATTGGTTTCATTGTGAGAGCAGATTCTTTTGCAGGGCAAACCTTAGCACAGTTTCCGCAACCTGAACAGTCAAGAGTTGATACAACGATACCAAACTCATAGCCTTCCATACCTTTACCAATCATCTTCTTATGTGCAAGTGATGCAGGAGCATTTTTAACTTCTTCTTCATTCAATACAACAGGTCTGATTACAGCATGAGGACATACAAGAGCACACTTGTTACACTGAATACATTTTGTAACATCCCATTCAGGAACGTCTACTGCGATACCGCGTTTTTCATATGCAGCCATACCCTGTTCGAGATGACCGTCTACCATATCCATAAAGATAGAAACAGGAAGCTTGTCACCTGCCTGTGCATTACAGGGGTCTAAGATATTCTTAACATATGCAGGAACATCTTTTTCTGCTTTCTTTTCTTCTGCAGCGTTCTTCCAGTCTGCAGGGATTTCAATTTTGTTGATGTTTTCTGCACCCTTGGCAATAGCCTCGTGGTTCATATTAACAATCTTTTCGCCCTTTTTGCTGAACTTCTTAACAACAGCAGCTTTCATATATTCAACAGCTTCTTCAAACGGAATTACATTAGCAAGCTTGAAGAATGCTGACTGCAATACGATTGAAGTTTTGTTGCCGAGACCGATTTCTTTTGCGATACCGATAGCATCGATTGTGTAGAGGTTGATATCGTTTTCTGCAATGTACTTCTTCATCTTTCCCGGGAGATTTGCTGACAATTCATCAACATTCCAAGCACAGTTGAGTAAGAATGTACCGCCCGGTACCAAATCTTCTACCATATCATATTTATCAACATATGAAGGATTATGACAAGCAACAAAGTTTGCTTTGTTAATGAGATATGTTGATTTGATAGGTTTCTTACCGAATCTTAAATGAGATACTGTAATACCGCCTGATTTCTTTGAGTCGTATGAGAAATATGCCTGAGCATAAAGGTCTGTGTGGTCACCAATGATTTTGATTGAATCTTTGTTTGCACCAACAGTACCGTCTGATCCAAGGCCCCAGAACTTACAAGCTGAGTTTCCTTCTGCTGATGTAACAGGATTTTCAATTCTCGGAAGTGAAAGATTTGTTACGTCATCAGTGATTGAAAGTGTAAAGCCCTTAACAGGTTCTGCTGCATCGAGATTTTTGTATGTTGCAATGATATCTGCAGGGATAGTGTCTTTTGAACCAAGACCATATCTTCCGCCAACAATCACAGGAGCATCGTTTTTACCTGCATAGCAAGCACAAACATCAAGATATAAAGGTTCACCGATTGAACCCGGTTCCTTTGTTCTGTCTAAAACAGCAATTTTCTTACATGTAGCAGGTACTGCCTTTAAGAATGCTTCAACAGGGAAAGGTCTGTAAAGACGAATTTTAATAAGACCAACTTTTTCACCCTTAGCTGTAAGGTAATCGATTGTTTCTTCAATAGTTTCACAAACCGAACCCATTGCAACGATAACTTTTTCAGCATCAGGAGCACCATAGTAGTTAACAAGACCGTAGTTTGTACCGATTTTAGCATTAACTTTGCTTAAGTATTCTTCAACTACTGCAGGAACGTTGTTATAGTATTCATTACATGCTTCTCTGTTCTGGAAGAAGATATCAGGGTTCTGAGCTGAACCGCGAAGTACAGGATGCTCAGGGTTAAGTGCATTGTTTCTAAATTCCTTAACTGCATCCATATCTACCATTTCTTTTAAATCTTCATAATCCCAAACTTCGATTTTGTCGATTTCGTGAGATGTTCTGAAACCGTCAAAGAAGTGAAGGAAAGGAACTTTGCCTTTAATTGCAGCAAGGTGTGCAACAGCACCAAGGTCCATAACTTCCTGAGGGCTGTTTGAGCAGAGCATTGCATAACCTGTCTGACGACAAGCCATAACGTCTGAATGGTCGCCGAAAATGTTAAGAGCGTGTGAAGCTACGCATCTTGCACTAACGTGAATAACAGACGGCAAAAGCTCACCTGCCATTTTATACATATTCGGAATCATAAGGAGCAAGCCCTGTGATGCAGTATAAGTTGTAGTAAGTGCACCTGCAGCAAGCGAACCGTGAACCGCACCTGCAGCACCGGCTTCTGACTGCATTTCTACAACCTGTACAGGCTGTCCGAAAATGTTGTTTCTTTTTTCTACTGCCCATTCGTCAGTTACTTCTGCCATAACTGAAGAAGGGGTGATCGGGTAAATAGCTGCAACATCAGTAAACGCATATGACGCCCAAGCGGCAGCGTTATTACCATCCATGGTTTTCATTTTTCTTGCCATGATAATACTCCTCTCTTAATTTATGTGAATTTATTATGTGTATAAATAATAAGCATACGGGGCATATTAATATCTTATACCCATTAAGTCCATTATAACACAAAATGTCGTTCTTTGTAAACACTTTTCAGAAAATAATTTAAGAAATAATGAGTTCAAAACCCTCGGCAATTTCCGTAACCGAATCTTTCAAATTTCCGCTTATGAAAATCTTATTTTCAGAAACAATAATGTACTCAAACTCACCTGAATTCCGATACAATTTCTTTGCTTCTTCAACACCCATAACAAGCATTGCAGTGGAATACGCATCGCAAAGTGCGGCATTTTTGCCCACTATTGTCACCTGACTTATTCCCGATTCTGCAGGATATCCGGTTTTCGGGTCTAAAATATGATGATAAACCTTGCCTTTATATTCAAAATTTCTCTCATAAGTTCCCGATGACACAACTGCACCGTCTTTCAATTCAAGAACACACAAGGTATCTCCCCTTGCTTTATAAGGGTTTTGTATTCCGATTTTAAGAGGCTTGTTTTCGCTGTAAGCATAAATATTTCCGCCAAGATCAAGGATGAATTTTTTCACATTCCTGCTTTTCAGCCCTTCTGCCAGCACATCTGCCGCATACCCCTTTGCAATGCCCCCCAAATCAAGCTGCACATCATTTTTCAATGTAATTTTATCGTTTGAAATCTCAACATTTTCAATCCCGCATTTTTCAAGAGCATTTAAAATCTCGTCGTTTTCAGGAATTTTCGGATTTTCAGCAGTTATATTCCATAAATCTTTAAGTGTTTTCAGCGTTATATCAAAACTGCCTTCGGTATTTTCCGAATACTCCGTCGCTTTCCCGACTGCTTTTTGCATATCTTCAGACATTTTACCGCCGCCCGAAGCATTTATTTTATATAATTCACTCGCACTGTCGTAAGCATTGAAAATTTTGTCAAGTCTTTCAATTTCATTTTCGGCATACTTCAGATTTTGTCTGCTCCCCGCAGTTTTTACCGTCATAATCGTGTCCATGGAAAAAACGGTAACAGATTTCATCTCCGACGCATACTTTCCTGAAATTATCACACACAAAACTGCAACTGTTAAAATCATCAAAAGCTTTTTCTTCATATAAAAAACCTCCGCAAACACTCTGATATCATTGTATCACATTTGCGAAGATTTTCAAGTTTTATTTATGTTATTTTTAGTTTTTCCTTATCACAGGGAATTTTAATCAGATATTCAATAAAGTTTTTGTTCTCCTTTTTGCTTGCCTCCACCATCACTCCCGCTTTTTGCACCACGTCAACAGCCTTGTTAATAGTATTTATAAACATACGCAGGTGGACCACGCCCATCATTTTGCCGCTTTCTCTTGTGTGTTCTTCCTCCACTTTTTCTATAGCCTTTTCCACAAGTTCTTCAGTTTTTGCAACGTTATACTCATTTTCACAAACCTGTTTTAAAATTTTAAGCTGCGTATGCTCATCGTGAACTTTTAAAAGTGCCCTTGCGTGCCGCTCGGTAAGGTTATTTTCTTTCAAAGCTTCTCTCACGCTTTCGGGAAGCTTTAAAATTCTGAGTCGGTTTGCAATCGAAGACTGACTTTTACCAAGCTTTTCCGCAAGTTCTTCCTGAGTATACTTATGGTCGCAGATAAGATGCTGCATTGCCTCTGCTTCCTCCCAATAGCTTAAATCCGCACGCTGCAGATTTTCCAAAAGTGCAATTACCGCAGAATCATTTTCGGTAACGTCAATAACAATGCACGGCATATGAGTGCAGTTAATAAGTCTTGACGCTTTCAAACGTCTTTCTCCTGATACAAGCTCATATCCTCCGATAAAGTTTCTCCTGACGGTTATCGGCTGAATAACTCCGTATTGTTTTATACTTTTCGCAAGCTCTGAAATTGCATCCGAATCAAAATTCTTTCTGGGTTGATATGGATTAAGGGATATTTTATCTATTGGTATTTCAACTACGTTATTAACAACTTTTTCGGTGAAAGCCGCCGTATTCTTCATTGGTATTTCCTCCTCCGGTATTTATGGGTATATTTTATCACAATTACCAGATTTTGGGAATAGAAACACATCGCTAAAAATCCATATAAAATTACAAAAGAGCCTTTATTTCAAAGGCTCTTTTGACGGTTTACCCGCTTTGCGGGGATATTTTGTCGGTGTAAGACGAACTTTTTTTATTTTAATCACAGTATGATTTATATCAGAATCAGGCAGATTTTCACATTCCACGCCAATAACCTGACCGCCAAGCGTTCCTATCGCACTTCTCGCGTTGTCAAGTTCTTCCGTAACATCAGGACCTTTCATTGAAACAAACATTCCGCCTACCTTTACAAACGGAAGACAGTATTCGGAAAGAGTTGACAGATTTGCAACTGCACGCGAAACACAAAAATCAAATTTTTCCCTGTACGATTTATTCTGTGCCCCGTCTTCCGCTCTTGCATGAACCATTTCAACATCTTTAAGTCCCAACTGATTTACAACCTCGTTCAAAAATCCAATTCTTTTGTTTAAGGAATCCAAAAGACAGATTTTTATTTCAGGCTTTAAGATTTTAAGAACAAGCCCCGGAAATCCTGCACCTGTTCCCACATCAATGACGCTGCCGCTTAAGTCAATATGTTTTAAGCAGGTGGCACAATCTATAAAATGCTTTACTGCAACCTCGTTTTTCTCGGTAATTGCAGTTAAATTCATTTTTTCATTCCACTCTGTCAAAAGCTCGTAATATCTTTGAAACTGCCCGAGCATTTCGTCGGTATAAGGGATTTCAAGGTCTGAAAAACCTTTTTTTAAAATATCAGTCACGATTTACTCCCCCTTGTCCTTTGCTCTAAGTATATAACCAGAACAGCAATATCCGCAGGAGATACACCTGTTATTCTTGATGCCTGTCCCAAAGACACAGGTTTTATATCATTCAATTTCTGCCTTGCCTCAATTCGGAGTCCCTGAATTTCCATATAGTCAATATCATCGGGAAGCTTTTTATTTTCAAGCTTTTTAAATGCCTCCACCTGAGCAAGCTGACGCTTGATATATCCGTCATATTTAGCAGTGATTTCCACCTGTTCTGTCACGCTGTCAGGAAGAACAGGTCTGTTTTTATCCGCAACAGAAAGCATTTCATATGTAACCTCAGGGCGTTTTAAAAGCTCCATAAGCTTAAATCCCGTTGTTATTTTTGTGGTATTGATACTATCAAGCAAATCGTTAAGCTCTTTTGACGGCGGAACTGTTGTAGTTTCAAGTCTTTGGATTTCCGCTTCAATCATTTCTTTTTTCAAAAGCATTTTTTCGTATCTTTCATCAGATACAAGACCAATTCTGCGACCTATGGGCATAAGTCTCTGGTCTGCATTATCCTGTCTTAAAAGCAATCTGTATTCAGAACGTGATGTCATCATTCTGTACGGCTCTTTTGTGCCTTTTGTAACCAAATCATCAATCAAAGTCCCGATATAAGATGTGTTTCTTCCCAGAATAAGCGGCTCCTCGCCCTTGATTTTAAGAGCGGCATTAATACCTGCAACCAGTCCCTGACAAGCAGCCTCCTCATAGCCCGAGCTTCCGTTAAACTGACCCGCACCGTAAAGACCCTCAATTTCTTTGAATTCAAGTGTCGGATAAAGCTGAGTTGCATCAACACAATCATACTCAATAGCATAAGCCGTGCGTGTTACAACAACATTTTCCAATCCCTTAATAGTTTTAAGCATAGCAATCTGGACATCTTCAGGCAAGCTTGAAGACATTCCCTGAACGTACATTTCTTCAGTATTTATCCCCATAGGTTCAATAAAAATCTGATGGCGTTCTTTATCCTTAAACCGCATCACCTTGTCCTCGATTGACGGGCAATATCTCGGACCAACGCCCTGAATAACGCCGCTGTAAAGAGGCGAACGATGGATATTATCTTTTATAACCTTATGAGTTTCAGCATTTGTATATGTTACATAGCAATTGACCTGATTTTCACCTGCATCTGTTGTATCAAATGAAAACGGCTGAATTTTATCGTCGCCGTGCTGCACCTCCATTTCATCATAATTAAGTGAAGATGCCAAAACTCTCGACGGTGTGCCTGTTTTAAAACGCATAAGCTTAACGCCCTGTTCTAAAAGGCAACCCGAAAGTTCTCTCGCAGGGAAAAGTCCGTCAGGGCCGCTTTCATAACCCACATCACCGATAATAACTTTACCCTTTAAGAATGTACCGGTAGCAATAACAACCGCTTTTACTGCATATTCTGCACCGATATGGGTTGTTACAGATTTGACCTTTTTATTTTCAAATCCTATATTTGTAATTTCCGCCTGTTTTATATGCAGATTTTCCTGTTTTTCAAGAGTATGCTTCATATACTCCTGATATCTTCTCCTGTCGCTCTGAACGCGGATTGAATAAACCGCAGGCCCTTTACCGCGGTTAAGCATTTTAGACTGCAAAAATGTTTTATCCGCCGCCTTACCCATTTCACCGCCAAGTGCGTCAATTTCACGTACAAGATGACCTTTACCCGTGCCGCCGATGCTTGGGTTGCAGGGCATATTTCCGACTGTATCAAGATTTATTGCAAATATTATAGTTTTAAGTCCCATTCTTGCGGAGGCAAGTGCTGCTTCAATTCCTGCATGACCCGCACCAATGACTGCAACATCGTACTCTCCTGCCTGATATGACATTTTTGCTCCTCCTTTGCTCATTTTCCAAGACAGAAATTGTGGAAAATTTTATCAACAATTTCTTCGGACACCGTAAGTCCTACAATCTCTCCAAGTGCTTCGATTGAAAGTTCAATATCAATACCAATCATATCAAGCGGTATTCCGCCTTGCGATGCATAAAGTGCTTCTTTCAGATGGCTCTCACACCTTACAAGGCACTGATAGTGACGCTCGTTGGTAATAACCTCACTCCCTGTATTTTCACTTGATGAAATCATTTCTTTGATTTTTTCTGTAAGTTCCTCAAACCCGTCGCCGTTTTTAGCACACATTTTAACTCCATCCAAATCGTTAACGCTTCCAAGGTCTGATTTATTTAAAACAACAAGTGCTTTTTTGTCTTTTATAAATTCAAGAATTTCTTTGTCGCCCTCATCCAAAGGCTTTGAATTATCAAATACTGCCAAAACAAATGCAGCGTCTTCTGCCGCTGAAATGCTTCTTTTTACACCGATTGACTCAACCAAATCCGAGGTTTCTCTTATACCTGCAGTATCCATAAGCTTTACCGCAAAACCGTCGATATTTATATATTCTTCAACAATATCGCGGGTTGTACCCGCAACATCTGTAACTATTGCTTTTTCTTCACCTGAAAGGCAATTCAAAAGCGAGGATTTACCAACATTCGGCTTGCCGATTACCGCAACGGGAACACCGTCTTTTAAAATTTTGCCATAATCTGCACTTTTAATAAGACTCTGACAGTCTTTTATAATGCCGCCCAACAAATCTGCAACATTTTCCTCACTCAATTCTTCGATTTCTTCTTCGGGGAAATCTACATAAGCCTGAAGATGAGCCGCTAAATTCAGCAACTTTTCACGCATCTGATTTATCTTACCCGAAAGTCTGCCTTCAAGCTGAAAGACTGCCGCCTCGGCACCTCTGTCCGATACAGAATTTATTAGATCAATAACGCCCTCTGCCTGAGATAAATCAAGCTTTCCGTTTAAAAATGCACGCTTGGTAAACTCACCGCGCTCTGCCAAAACCGCACCGTGGTCAATCGCACTTTTAAGGACTTTTTTTGCGATTAAAATACCGCCGTGGCATGATATTTCAACAGTATCCTCGCCCGTATATGAATGAGGACCTTTAAACACCGTTACCAGAACATTGTCAATCAGTTTTTTATCTTTATCATAAACTTTTCCATACACCACAGTATTTGCGTCGACCTCAAAAAGGCGTTTTGCCTTCTGACAGACAAAAAATCTGTCAGCAACACAAAACGCCTCATCTCCGCTTATTCGAATAACAGCAATACCTCCGCTGCCAAATGGTGTTGAAATTGCAGCTATCGTACTCAAAGCAAAAACTCCTTACTTGTTTTTCTTTTCAAGACTAACTACAACTCTGCGCTGAGGCTCTTCGCCCACGCTTGCAGTAACAACATTGGGGTTTTCCTGAAGTGTTGAATGAATAACACGTCTTTCAAAAGAATTCATTGGTTCCAATGTCATATTTCTGCCGTTTCTCACTACTTTATCGGCAACCTTGTTCGCAAGCTTCTGAAGTGCCAATGTTCTCTTCTGACGATAGTTTTCAGTATCAAGCGACACTCTTACATAATCTTCACTTCCGTTGTTTACAACAATACTTGTAAGATACTGAAGAGCATCTAATGTTTCACCGCGTTTTCCGATTACAACACCCATATTCTCGCCTTCAACACTAACTTCCAGCATTTCATCTTTAAGTTCCGCACTTGCCTTTCCGCGAACGCTCATAAGAGGCAGAATTTTATTTAAAAACTCCTCTGCGAGCTGAGATGCAGTCTTAGTTTCGCTCCATGCAGCAATTTTACACTGCTTGGCACCAATACCGAAAATTCCGTTTGTTGCATTTTCCAAGATTTCATACTGTAAATCGTCAACTGATATATCAAGAGCTGAAGCCGCATTCAATTTTGCTTCTTCAAGTGTCTTTCCCTGAATTTCAATTCTTTCGCTCATTACTTTCTTTTTCATCCTTTCTTCT
Source organism: uncultured Eubacteriales bacterium (assembly GCA_964492155.1). Classification (GTDB taxonomy): domain Bacteria; phylum Bacillota; class Clostridia; order RGIG6154; family RGIG6154; genus RGIG2094. The sequence goes on along the minus strand of CAZBJD010000043.1, from coordinate 1,983 downwards.
GTAATACATTGTAAGTAAAACCTGCTGAATCACCTGAACAACATTGCTTGCAATCCAATAAAGTCCAACGCCTGACGGCATAATGAAGCAGAAATAGCCTGACATTAAAGGCATAATGATATTCATTGTCTTCATCTGCTCGTTTGCAGCTGAGTTAGCGTTACCGGAAAGTTTTCTTGTTATAATAGATGATATATATGACGTTATCGCCGACAAAATCGGGATAAGCCAAAGCCAGGAAATAAATTTAAGGCTCGGAGTTGCAGACAAATCAAGACCAAAAAAGTCAAAATTGATTGCCTCAATCGCATAACCGATTTTTTCCTGAATTAATGCAGCATTTTCGCTGATTGCGTTCGCAATGGTAATTTCAGATGTTCTGGGATATTCCATATTCAGAACACCTGCAATTTTTTCCACAACCTCAACATCCAAATGCAAAATATACTGTAACGGCTTTGTAATTACCTGATAAAGACCGATAATAATCGGGAACTGAACCAGAAGCGGCAAGCAACCGCCCGCAGGATTAACCTTGTTCTCCTGATAGATTTTCATTGTTTCCTGCTGCATTTTCTGCTGGTCATTTGCATACTTTTTCTGAATTTTCTCAAGCTGCGGCTGTATTTTCTGCATTGCCTGCATTGATTTTTGCTGCTTGGCAATCAACGGCATCATAATGAGTTTTACAACAACCGTAAAAATCAAAATAGCCAAGCCGTAATTCTCTACCAAAGAATATATTGTACTAAGTATATATCCAAGCGGCGTTGTTATCAAAAGTGAAAAAACGTTCAACTTGTATCCTCCTTAAGGAAGCGGGTCGTACCCGCCTTCATGAAATGGATGACACTTTAAAATTCTCTTAAGTGTCAGATAAGTCGCCTTGAAAAAGCCATATTTTTTATATGCTGACAATGCATATTCCGAACACGTGGGACGAAACCTGCAGCAACTCGGCTTAAGCGGCGATATATATTTCATATATAATCCAATTAAAAAAACACACACTTTTCTCACGCAATCAGCTCCGATTTGATTAAAAGCTCAGAAAGAGCGTTGTTAATTGAGTGAAAATCACTCCTTGCTGCAGCCGTTCTTGCAACGATGACAACATCATACCCGTCTTTAACACAAAAAGTGCGCCAGCTTTCACGCACCAAACGACGAATTCTGTTTCGCACAACCGCCTTGCCTATTTTTTTGCTGACTGTAATGCCAACTCTCGTTTCCCCTTTATTTGGGATATAGTAAAGCACAAGACTGCGTGAAATCTCTTTTTTTCCTTTATAATATGCTTTTTTAAAAATCTTATTTTCTTTAATAGTAATCATTAATAACCCTCATAAATCTTTAAGCTCCGCAACGGGATATAATTCCCGTTGCGGCGTTATAATTCAGGTCAAATGAGTATCATTACAAAAAGAACGTGTAAAAACACGTCCTTATGCTGATAATTTGTTTCTACCTTTAGCTCTGCGTCTTGAAAGAACCTTTCTTCCATTTCTAGTGCTCATTCTTTTTCTAAAGCCGTGTTCCTTAGCTCTATGTCTCTTTTTAGGCTGATATGTTCTAAGCATAAATACACCTCCCGCTTAAATGCAATATACAAATGATAACATAATTTGTATAAAAAGTCAACACTTTTTTAAACATTTTAGATTTTTTGTCAATTCTTAAAAACTATTTCAAAAGCTCAGCTCTGTCAGTTTTTTCCCAAGCTACATCAAGGTCAATTCTTCCCATATGACCATATGCCGCAAGATTTTTATATATAGGCTTCCTGAGGTCAAGCTGTTTGATAATCGCAGCAGGGCGCATATCAAATACTTTCTTAACCCTTGAAACGATTTCTTCTTCTGAAATCTTGCCTGTTCCGAAGGTATCAACCATAACCGAAACAGGATTTGCAACACCGATTGCGTATGCAAGCTGAACCTCGCACTTGTCTGCAAGTCCTGCAGCGACAATATTTTTCGCAAT
>CAZBJD010000042.1:0-11496 GCA_964492155.1 uncultured Eubacteriales bacterium | reverse complement strand
TTTCAAACTGTTCTCTGGAATCTTTGTACTTATGAACAGCTCTTAAGATTGTGATTATTTCCTTCTTTGTCGGAAGCGGAATAGGACCTGATACTTCAGCGCCTGTTCTCTTAACTGTGTCAACGATTTTTTCTGCTGACTGGTCAACCAACGCATGGTCATAACCTTTAATCTTAATTCTGATTTTCTTTTCTGATGCCATTTTTTGTCCTCCTTTTCTACAAATTTCTTACAACCGCCCCGGGTGTTTCATACCACTCCACACACGTTCGCAGCATAAGACCCATATATCATACTATAAAACTAAAAAAAAATCAAGTGTTTTTTTAAATTTTTTTAAAAATTTTTTCACACACCTCAAAACCGCATAAAATCAAAGAAAACTCACACCTTTTATTTAAAAAAGTATGAGTTTCTTCCTATATAATATATAGTAGCCAAAAAGCGGTTATACACCATATATATTATTCACACCATCTTTTCGGGATGGAACACTTTATCAAATTCTTCTTCTGTCAGAAATCCAAGCTCTGTGCAGGCTTGTTTTAACGAGATGTTGTCTTTAAATGCTTTTTTTGCGGTCTTTGCGGCGTTTTCGTATCCGATATAAGGATTAAGTGCAGTCACAAGCATTAAAGAATTATGCAGATTGTGGTGCATTTTTTCTTTGTTTGCCTTAATTCCTGCCGCACAGTTTTTATTAAAGGATAAAATTGCTTCCGAAAGCAATCTTGCCGACTGCAGAAAGTTGTAAATTAAAACAGGCATAAACACGTTAAGCTCAAAATTGCCCTGCGATGCCGCAATGCCAACTGCCGCATCATTGCCCATAACCTGAACGGATACCATTGTAACCGCTTCACATTGGGTTGGATTAACCTTGCCCGGCATAATTGAAGACCCCGGTTCGTTTTCGGGAATAAATATTTCTCCGAGTCCGTCTCTTGGTCCAGATGCAAGCCACCTTACATCATTTGCAATTTTCATCATATCCGATGCGAGTGCCTTAATTGCCCCGTGAGCAAAAACAAGCTCGTCTTTTGAAGTAAGTGCGTGAAATTTATTTTCTGCAGTTATGAAGGGTTTATTTGTCAGCTTTTCAACCTTTTGTGCTACAAGCTCGCCAAAGCCATTGGGTGCATTAAGTCCCGTACCTACCGCCGTTCCGCCGAGTGCAAGCTCATAAAGAGGCTTTAGCGAATGCTTAATCAATTCTATATCACGCTCTAAGCTAAAGCGCCATCCGCTGATTTCCTGACTGAATGTAATGGGAGTTGCATCCTGAAGATGTGTTCTCCCGCTTTTAACAATCCCCTCGTTTTCTTTTTCAAGCTTTTTAAATGTATTAATAAGGGTTTCTGTGGCAGGAATAAGCTTATCTTCAAGCATCAAAACCGCTGCAATATGCATAGCCGTAGGAAAAGTATCGTTTGATGACTGGCTCATATTAACATCGTCATTGGGGTGAAGAAGCTTTTTGCCTGCAAGCTGATTTCCTCTGTTTGCAATAACTTCATTTGCATTCATATTCGACTGTGTGCCCGACCCTGTCTGCCACACTACCAGCGGAAAATTGTCGTTCAAATTGCCTGAAATCACTTCATCACAGGCATTTGAAATTACATTCAGCTTTTCCGATGTCATTTTTTCAGGCTTTAACTCTGCATTTGCCTGAGCCGCCGCTTTTTTCAAAATTCCGAAGGCATGGATTATCTCCTTCGGCATTGTTTCAACGCCAACACCTATTTCAAAGTTTTCGTGGCTTCTCTGGGTTTGTGCACCCCACAGCTTATCTGCAGGAACTTTAACCTCGCCCATTGAATCATATTCTATGCGATATTCCATTTTACTCTCCTTCTGATTTTATAAGTTCTGCAAGCTTATCGGGGAAGTTAACCGTCATTCCGTCAACTCCCGCTTCATACACAGACTTCATCAAAGCCTCGTTATACACTCCCCACGCACGCACTCTGAAGCCCATATAATGCCATTTTTCAACACTTTCTTTCGTTGCAAACTGTGCCTCGGGGCAATACTCATCAATACCATTATCCTTCAATTTCTGCAAAAGCTCAGAAGATGTATCTTTTGTTAAAAATCCCGCCTTAAGCTCGGGAGCATATTCTTTAAGCTTACAGATTTCATCAAAATCAAATGATGTCATAACAACCTTTTTTTCTGCCCCGTATTTTCTTATCAAATCTGCCGCAATTTTGTGTGTTCCCGGCTTTTTAAGCTCAACTGCAAAGGTAAGGTCGCGGAAAGCAAAGGTTTTTAAAAAATCTTCAAATTTCAAAATCTTATCTGAAAATTCATTTTTTGTAACTAAAAATTCCTGCAATTCATCGTAAGTGTAGTCGCTTATTTTTCCTTCCTGTCCCGTTACTCTTGTTAATGTGTCATCGTGAAACAACACCATTACATTATCTTTTGTAAGCTGAACGTCTGTTTCAATCCCGTTTGCCCCCATAAATATGCCCACATTAAAAGCAAGCATTGTATTTTCGGGAGTATACTCACTTGCACCGCGGTGAGCGTAGTTCACAAACAAGGTTTTTGTTTCTTCTTTTATTACATTTTTAAGGTCGTTTTCAAGTTTATCCACAAATCTGCCCCACTCAGTCGGGTCGATAAATGGATTTACATCCGATGTAAGACTTTGCTCGTATTTCCCGAATGTATTGTTGTGCCAGGGATGATTTCCTATCAGCACATCAACCTTTTCTTTTCTTAATTTGTCTAAACTTTCAAAAAACTCCTGCCTTACGAAATATGCAAGTCCTTTATTGTCAAGATAAGGCTTTTTAAGCTGATTTGTGCCTGCACCGCCAAAGGTTCCGCATCTGTATATTTTCCCGTTTTCTTCAACATTCCAGAAAAGTGAAACCGTACCCTTGGTATGCCCGGGAGTTTCAAGACAGTAAATGTCCGTGTTGCCAAGCTTTATAATATCCCCGTCTTTTATATCATTATCAATAACAAGTTCTTCTTTTATATATCTTAAATCCTGCTTGTTAAGATAGGTTTTTGCACCGCTTAACGCCTTGATTTTCACACTTCCGTCAGTATGGTCGGCGTGACCGTGGGAATGAATTATAATCTTAACATCTTTCACATCAAAGCCAAGAATATTCAAGGAGTCAACAATTGCATCGGCTTGTTCTTGGCAGCCTGTGTCAATCATAATCAAGCCCTCGCCGGTGTCTATCACGTGACATGAGTATTTGCGGCATCCTGCGAAATACGTATTGCCTATCATTCTGAATGGTTTCATATCAGAAAGCACTTTAATCTCTCCTTATCTTGCACAAATATTTTCAAAGCTTACACCCTCACAGCATTGCAGATAAATAGTCTGTCTCTGTGTTGAATTTCCGTTATCCAGATAAATATTTTTGAATTTAACGTTCTTTACAAAATATCCCGGCTCATCAAAGCCTGCAACCTCAATTGCCTCGCAGGGTGTTATTGAGCCGTCATTTTCCTGTTTGATTGCAGAAACCGTGATATCTTCAAAAATGCAGTCTGCAAATTCAGGAGGTGTAGGAGCACCCACGCCGTCATCGTTATATCCAACCGAATGGAAAATAAGTCTGCCCACACTGCAGTTTCTCACGCTAACATTTTTAACATATCCGCCACGTTTCTTTGTTCCTTTGATTTCAATGCCGAACATCGAATTGTTAACATCGCAGTTCCAGATTTTAACATCATTAATTCCGCCCGACATCTCGCTGCCGATTGTAATTCCGTGTCCCATATGGCTGATACAGTCGAAAACCCTTATATGCTCACAGGGGCGGTTTATAATATTCCCCTCGGGATTTTTGCCCGACTTTATTGCAACAGAATCATCACCTGTGTAAAACTCACAACCAAAAATTGTGCAGTTTGCGGAAGAATCGGGGTCCCATCCGTCGCCGTTGTGAACACCCTTTGACTCAATTGTGCAATCATAAGTTACAACATTGTCAGAATAAATCATATGAACATTCCAGCTTGGGCCATACGCGATTTTTATTCCCGAAATCTCAACATTTTGGGCACAGCTTATGTTTATAAGTCTTGGTCTTGCTCTGCCCGGAATTGTCCACGCGGTTTCGCACTCTTTGATTTTATCGCCAAGTGCTTCCATTTCGTCTTTCATAAGAACCATTTCAACATCAATTACATTTTGGGAAAGCTCACTTCCGCCTCCCCAAACTGTTCCCTCACCCGTGATTTTAACATTCTTACAGGTGACTCCTTTTTCCCTGTCAAGCTCGCCCACATTCAGAAGTGCCGCATAGCACATCATTTCAATGCCCTCAAAACGGCTTTTTATTTTAGGCTCATAATCCTTAACCGCAGTCGTTCCATGAACAACCGCACCCTTTTCAAGATAAAGCTCCATATCGGAATGTAAAAACAGCGAGCCTGTCATAAAATCTCCCTCAGGAATATAAACGCACTCACCAAATCCGCAGTCATCAATCGCCTTCTGAATTGCCTTTGTGTTTAAGGTTTTGCCGTCACCAACTGCATTGTACGGCGGTTTTGAAATATCAATACGTTTTTTAGGCAGCTCTGTTTTTGCCTTTATTTCTCCGATTTCCGAAAGCGAAAAATCATATTCTTTGCCGCTTTCAAGATTTTCAATTTTTAAATGGCATTTTTCGGTTTCTCCAACCTTTTTACCGCCGCAGCAAATTTCAAATTTATCGCCTTTTTTGTAATTTTCGGGTAAATCCCAGTATAAAACTATGTAATCTGTTCCGCTTAAATAATTCATCTTTTACTCTCCCAACGTGCGCAATATATACGCACCAATTATTTTTGTAAATTCCACCAGCGAGTCGCACTCGATATATTCGTTAGGCTGATGTGCACCTCCCGGCAAAGAAAAATCTCTGCCCGCACCAAAGGCAAAAGCGTTGCTGCTGCCATACTTTGAGATAACCGAAAGGTCTGAAAGACAGGAGCCGCAAACTCTTATATCTTTTCCGACGGCTTCTTTAGCCGCCGCAACCATATTTTTAATATCCTCACAGTCAGGCTCTGCATAGACATAATGGAAAAAGCGTGTTCTTGGCTTAAAACCGTCGCCCATTATTCCCATAGGCTCTAGCTTTTTACAGATTTCATCATTAAGCTTTTCAAATTCTTTGTATATTTCTTCTTTTGATTTATCTGTGTAATATGTAAAGAAAATTTCGCCTGTACCAAGGTCATTCCCGTGTTTTCCCGCCTGAACGTTCATATACCTCAGTGAGGTTTCGGGAATAATTGTTCCCTTGTAAAATCTGTTTACCGAAAGCTCCTTTTTGCGATTTTCCGCAAACTTTCCAATTTCCTCCATAACAACGGGAATTGCCTCCGCCGCAAGCTTTGCACTATCCACAGTATTTTTTGTGTGGTATGTATAAATCGCTTCCTGACCGCCTGACGCCACATTCCATATTTCGCTTCTTCCGTCCATATTCACAATTTTAGGACAGGGATATTTTAAAACTGCCGCTAAAGCCCCGTGAGAGCCGCCATGTTCTTCATCGGAATACGCCGAAAACAAAAGATTTTTCTTTGGCTTAAATCCGTTATCCTTTAAAATTTTAATCAAAAACAACGCCGTTGCGAGGGCATATTTGTCATCACAAGCTCCGCGCCCGAAAATTTTGCCGTCTTTTATTTCGCCTGAAAGCGGGTCAAACTCCCAATTTTTAAGGTCGCCGAATTCAACCGTATCTGTGTGCCCCATAATCATAAGACAGTCCTCGTTTTGCTCTCCTGCCCAACGAGCAGTTACATTGTATCTGTTCTCAAGGTTTCTGTCGGGCAAATAATCGGGATGGTTTTCAAAACCCTCAATGTCAAGAGGCGAGTATAAATCGCTTTCCATACCAAGTTCAAGGCACATTTTATGTATAAGCCTTGCCAGTTCTTCCTCGTTTCCGCTATTTCTGTGATTTTCAGAATTAATCTTTATAAAAGAACTTAAAAGCTCAAACAACTCATTTCGGCTGGCGTCAATTAAATCACAAAGTGTTTTAACATCCATAATTTATTCTCCTTTAATCTAAACAGGAATAAAGTGCATTTCTCATTTCTTTCTGCATTCTCAAATTCCAGCCGTGCATTTCCTGGAAATATGTAAGCGACAGCTTATTTTTGGTATCAACCATTGAAAATGCACCTGCAGCGCCGTCCCATCCAAACTCACCTACAGGACTTAGCGACCCGCTCAAATCAGGTCTTATATGAGTTCTTACTCCAAGTCCATAACCATAGCCGGGTCTTATTTTATTAAAATCATCTGCAGCTTTTCCGCTTAAATGATTTGTTCCCATCAGCTCAACTGAGTTTTCAGACAAAATTCTGTTTCCGTTTTTGCCAACCCCTCCGCAAGCTAAAGCATCCAAAAACAAAGCATAGTCCTCAGTGCAGGAAACAAGACCTGCCCCTCCGCTTTGATATTCGTCGGTTAAGTTATAATTACACACCTGTTCCAATCGTTCTAACGCGTACTCTCTTACGGCATACCTTGTCATCATTTTTGAAAGTCTTTTTTCGTCTTTTGGGACTCCGAAAAATGTATTTTTCATGCCTAGAGGCTTAAAAATATTTTCTTCCATATAGTCGCCAAGCCTTTTGCCTGAAATCACTTCAACAAGCACTCCTAAAACATCGTGACAAAGGCTGTAACGAAATCTTGTACCCGGTTCAAAGCCCAAAACCGTCTGACTTATGGCACAAACCAACTCACGAGTTGATTTTTTACCATCTGCGATTGCAGATTTTATGTATGGCGCGTTCAAATCATAATCAAGACCTGCAGTCATTGTAAAAAGGTTCTTTATTGTAATGGGATTTTCTGCATATCCGTCGGCGCTATTTCTTTTTACGTTATCTGTAATCTGCCCCGTAGTGATTTTTGCCGCTTCTTCCACATCAAAATCATACTCTGAAATTTTCATTTTTTCAAATTCAGGCAGATAATCCGAAACAGAATCGTTTAATAGAAAGTGCCCTTTTTCCAAAAGCTGAAGAGCCGATACGCAGGTAAGCATCTTGGTCATTGAAAAAATGGTGTAAAGCTCGTTTCCCGCCACTTGTCTTTTCGCCTCAATATCACTGTATCCTGCACAATATCTAAAAACTTCCTTATGGTCTTTGTTTACAATCACATCAAGCCCGGGGACACCATATTCCGAGAGCATTTTGTCCATATAGTTTTTTAAGTTTGTAAAGTCCATAACAAATTCCTCATCCCTACTTGATTTCAACACATCTATTGTATCACAATTTGAATATATTGTAAATAAAAAGAACAGTTTTTCAACTGTCCTATAAGTATTTTTTAATCTTGTCTGTAACCGCATCTGCCAAAATCTTCGAGCTTTCGGCATCGAAATGAACCCAGTCACAATGAAGCGAATTATCAAAGCTCTTTGCTGTTGTATACAAATCGTTCACCTCAACCCCCAAAGAATTCATAAGCTCGCTGGCTGCAGCGTTGTATTCTTCTATATCTGAATTATATCTGAAAAACTTTCTGTCTCCCCACTCCTCAACAACAGGTGTTGAAAGAGCAAAAATAATTTTTGCGTTGGGGAATAACTTGGTCATCATTTTATATATTCTCTCCAAAAAGTATATATAAATATCCTTTGGAGTAAGGGGCTCATCGTCGTTTAATCTTAAAATGTCCCACAATCCATTGTTCCAGTGAATTACATCAATTTTTTCTTTTTCCAGTTGGTTTGACCAATCATATAAATATCTTAAAGTATATTCGGCAAAGCGGCAGTTGTCATCAGGTGCAAACACCTTCGCAAGCCCCTCAGCCTCCAGCGTTTCCTTAACATACACGCCATATCCCGGGCTGTTCGGCGGTGCCCCGAATCTTATCGAATCGCCAATTAACAAAACATTTTTCATTCACCTTCACCTCGATAATATTATAGCATAATTAAAAAATTTTGTAAACATCCACAATATAAACAAAAAATATAATTTTTTTCAAAAAAGGCTTTACAAATAAAAAAGTTTGTGATATAATATCAATTCGTTAGGGCGATAGCCTTATATGCACCATTAGCTCAGCTGGTAGAGCACCTGACTCTTAATCAGGGTGTCCGGGGTTCGAGCCCCCGATGGTGTACCAATAAAGACAGTACTCTTCTGAGTGCTGTCTTTATTTTTATCTTCAGGGGGCTCGACCCCCGTGAAGGTTTTTATTTATTCAGTTATTTTTTTCGCCGTTTCAAGAGCTTCATCTATATTTGCAAGGAAGTTTTCCTCGCCTACTTCGTCAAAGAATCCTGCTTTTTTCATTACTGAAAGAGGTTGTTCGTTAACATGGGAGAAAAGCACTGTTATTCCCTGTTCTTCGCAAAGTCCGTAAACCTGCTTAAGTGCTCTTAACGCCGAAACATCAAGTGCAGGAATGTTTCTCATTCTGAAAATTATTACCTTTACACCCGACTTAATCGGAATTGAAAGAAGCTTGTCCGAAGTTGCAAAGAACATAGGTCCGTGAATTTCATACACCTGGGTTTTAGACGGAATTTCTTTAAGTCTTCCGTCATCTTTTGCAAGATGCTCGTCATTTCTTGTCCAGGGACGGATGTGAGTTACATCTGTCATTCTCTTCATAAAGAGAAATACCGCCACAAGAAGCCCGATTTCTATTGCAACAACAAGGTCAAACACCACTGTAAGCACAAATGTGAGTATCAGTACTGCAATATCGCTCTTTGGTGCATTTTTGCATACCGACACAAAATGACGCCATTCACTCATATTATATGCAACCACAAAAAGAATTGCTGCGATAACCGGCATTGGTATCCAGGCTGCATAAGGCATAAGTGCAACAAGAACCAGAAGCAGCACTATTGCGTGTACCATTCCCGCAACAGGAGTACGTCCGCCGTTTTTAACATTTGCCGCTGTTCTTGCTATTGCTCCCGTAGCAGGAATCCCGCCGAAAATACCCGAGCAGATATTTCCCACGCCCTGAGCAATTAATTCTGTGTTTGAATTATGTCTGTCGTTTATCATTGAGTCTGAAACAACACAGGACAAAAGTGATTCTATTCCTGCAAGAATTGCGATTGTAAATGCACTGGGAACAAGCTCTTTTACAGTATCAAAATCAAATCCGGGAATTGAAGGTGCCGGTAAATTTCTTGAAATTGTATACAAATCACCGATTGTATTTACCTGAAGATTAAACAGCTTAACTACGGCAACGCCAAGAATTACCGCAATCAGCGAGCCGGGGATTTTCTTGTTGATTTTTGGCCACACAACAAGAATTAAAAGTGCAAACAAACCTACTGCAACGCTCTGCCAGTTTATTGTTGAAATTGAATTTGCAACTGCCGAAAGCTTTTCCATTGTTTCAACTGCGTGGGTTCCCTCTGCAAATGTAAGTCCCATAAAATCTTTAAGCTGACCGATTACAATTGTAATGGCAATACCGGACGTAAAACCGGTAGTTATTGTATAGGGTATGTATTTTATCAAAACACCGAATTTGCAAAGTCCCATTACAACCAGAATAAGTCCCGCCATTATTGTCGCAATTACAAGTCCTTCTGTTCCATAGGCTGCAACAATGCCCGCAACTATTGTGGCAAATGCTGCCGTAGGACCGGAAATATTAACATTGCTTCCGCCCAGAAGAGAAATAACAAAGCCTGCAACAATTGCTGTATAAAGTCCCTTTTCGGGAGAAACGCCCGAGGCTATTGCAAGAGCAATTGAAAGAGGCAACGCGATTATTGCAACTATGATACCTGCAATTAAATCGTTAACAAATTTCTTTGAGCTGTAGTTTTTCAAGCCTGTAAAAAACTTTGGTTGAAAAGTATTCATTATTATTCAAAACCTTTCCTAAAAATTTTACAACTTTTTTATTTTATCACACTTGAAAAATCAAGTCAACAAAAAAGACGGATTGCTCCGTCTTGATTTTAATTATAAAACCCTTCTTGCGCCGTAGTAATGACTTCCGTAGTACCCTGTATTTATATTTGAAATACAAACGCCTGTTCCTGCGTTTTCAGCGTGAATCATCATTCCGTCACCTATATAAATACCAACATGGTTGATATAGCCTCTTGCAAACATTACCAGGTCTCCGGGAATAAGGTCACTCTTTGCAACATATGTACCATTTGAGTACTGACCTGCGGCAGTTCTGTTAAGATTGTAGCCGTGGAGTCTGAAAACATAGCTTGTGAAACCTGAACAGTCAAATGCGTTTGGTCCTGAAGCACCATACACATAAGGACGTCCGAGATATTTCTTTGCTGTTTCGATTACTGTACTTGCCTTTGCAATTGTTTCGTTGTCTTCAGTTTTGTCAAGTGAAATATAATCACTGCTTACATAAGCGTTGATTCCGTTGTATGAAATTTTGGTCCAACCGATATTTTCTCTTGCAATCACCGTAAATGTCTGACCTGCATAAACCTGACCCACTACTTCAAACTCGGTTCCGGCACCTGCTCTTACATTTACGACACCGCCTGTGATTTTTCCTTTAACTTCAGTATTTATATCAACATAATCAGATGACATAAATCCGAACTTTCCTTCTTCATATTCAACTTTAACCCAGCCGTCGAGAACTTCGGTAACATCAACAAATGAGCCTCTTGAAAGCTTTGAGATTACCGCGTTTTCCGTTCCCGCACCTTCTCTGATATTTACAACGCTGCCTGTAACAGTTCCTACAGCAATATGTTCTGCGGCAAAAGCTGACAATGAAGCCGAAAGAATAATTACCGCCGACAAAGCTGATACAAGAACTCTTGCAAACTTTGTTTTAATACTCATAAAAAAATAACTCCTTTTTACATTCGTTACAATGCTATTATACTGCATAGTATATAAAATGTCAAGGAATTTATTTAATTTTGTAACATTTTTTTAACAATTTGTCCGTAAACACGCTATTTTAAGCCTTTTTCAATGTTTCAGAAAAATTACGAAAATAACAATTTCGTTCCGGACGGAACGGAAATTGCAGTGAACAGTTAATAGATAACAGTCAATAGTGATCGCTTAAACTCCGCAAACGGAGTTTCTTTTATTATAAGACGCAGGAAAATTTTAGGGATATTTTAACAGGCGTAACTTGAAGCATAACACGGAAAAACAAAGGTATATTTTGTTTAAATTACACAGGTGGACGAAGAAATTTTTAGTCAGATTTTATCAAAGCGGATGAAGACAGTATCGGGATACGGCAAATCCGCTTTGGTAAAAAAGTGTTTTATTAAACGCTTCAACTCCCCTGGTCTCACCTGCCGGTTCGGTCGGCGATAAGCGATTGCCACAGGCAATCATCGCCCCCTAATCTTGAGGGGACAGAGGTACACTTTTATGATTTCCCGTCATTACAACTTAAAAGTTTTAATTTGTTAAAAATTAAAAGGGGATAGGAAAAAATGATTCGGAACGAACAAACCGGGCAAAAGCAAGGCTTACCTTGCTTTCGGAAACCCG
>CAZBJD010000041.1:0-11911 GCA_964492155.1 uncultured Eubacteriales bacterium | reverse complement strand
GTCGCCGATTCCCATCTGAATATGAGTTCCGATTGAACCGCCTGACAAAATCGCCGCATTTTCAGGTTCAACCGCCCAAATTTTCATATCGGGATTTGCTGCCTTTAAGGTTTCGCCGATGCCGGTGATTGTTCCGCCTGTACCTATTCCCGAACAAAATCCGTGAATGGGACCTGCAACCTGCTCTAAAATTTCCCTGCCCGTTACACTTCGCTGAACTTCGGGATTTGCAGGATTTTCAAACTGTTGAGGAACATAAACATTTTTATCTTCCGCCTGCATTTTAAGTGCAAGTTTAACGCACTCGTCAATACATTCTCCGATATTTCCCGCATCGTGAACCAGAATTACTTCTGCCCCATAGTGGCGTACAAGCTTTCTTCTCTCCTCGCTTACAGAGTCTGGCATTATGATTTTTGTCTTATATCCGAATACTGCCCCCACAAGTGCAAGACCAATACCCTGATTGCCGCTTGTAGGTTCAACAATTATTGTATTTTCGTTTATTTTGCCCTGTTTTCTTGCTTCATTTATCATATTGTAGGCAGTTCTTGTTTTGATAGAGCCGCCAACATTCAAACCTTCAAATTTAACCAAAATATCCGCACTGTTTTCAGGAGCAATATTTTGAAGCTTTATGATTGGAGTATTGCCGATTGCTTCCAAAATATTGTTATATACCATTAAATTCACCTCAAAAAAATATTCGATTTTAATATTTTAACATATTTGTAAAAAATAAGCAACTGTTAGTTTTAAATATATTGTCTTTAATAAGATTTGTTGCCTTTTTAAAGCTCAATTTCTCTATAAGGCACAGGGATTACCCTGTTATCGCATTTAAAGGTTTTCGGGTCGATGTTATCGAAAAGTCCGAAATGCAAAGGCACATTTCTTTTTGCATTTATTTTTTTTGCAAACCTTGCAGCGTCTGTTGCATTCATATTGTTTCCTACCCCGTTTATCGGCAGAAAAGCCGCAAATATATCCTCGGGAATATCATCAAAAATTTCCGAATTATACAAAGTATCGCCTGTTATGTAGTACTTTTTCCCGCCGTCATCAATTATAACGCCGATAGGGTGAACATCGGAATGTTCTGCCTTTACCGCATAAAATGTAATTTCGTTTTGTGTCCATTGGGTATGTCGGTTGAACTTTATAAAATTATGCTTCCCGCCGATTTTTCTTGCCTCATAATATGCACTTTCAGGTGCAAGTACAGTAATTCCTTCAAAATTATTCAGGTAAACAGGCATGGTTTCAGGGTCAAAATGGTCGAGATGATTATGTGTGCAAATCAAAACATCCGGCTTTATTTTCAGAAAGCTTTCATCAACCTCAAAGCGTCTTTTATTGTTTGGCTCAAATTTTTCAACACTGTTTGAAAGATACGGGTCAATAATTATTTTAAAATCATCTTTTTCAAACAAAAGTCCCGCCTGTCCAAGCCATGTAATTTTCATAAACTGTCTCCTTCCGAAAAAACCAAATCTAAAAGAAAATTGCACAGATTGTGCTAATTTACAACTGCAGTGTACTTTTTTGTACATAAAGGAGTAAACCGGTGCCAAACTGTGCAATTATATTCAGATTTGTGCAAGTGCCTGCTCAACATCTGCAATAATATCTTTAATATTTTCAGTACCTACAGAAAATCTGATAAGTCCCGGCGTGATGCCTGCATCTAAAAGCTGCTCATCAGACATCTGTCTGTGAGTAGAGCTTGCAGGATGAAGTACGCAGCTTCTGATGTCCGCAACGTGAACCAAAAGAGATACCATCTTAAGGCTGTCAATAAATTTGATGCCTGCTTCTCTTCCGCCCTTTAAACTGAATGCAATAACACCGCTGTTTCCGCCGTCTAAATACTTTTCAGCCAATGCAGCATATTTGTTGCCGGGAACGGTAGGATAGCTTACAAATTCAACTTTTTCGTGATTTGACAGGTATTCTGCCATAAGTCTTGCATTTTCAGAATGAGCTTTAATTCTCATAGGCAGAGTTTCCAACCCCTGATTAATTAAAAATGCGCCAAAAGCAGATTGTGCGGCACCAAGGTCACGCATAAGCTGAACTCTTGCCTTTACAATATAAGCAGATTTGCCGAATTCCTTTGTATATGTAACGCCGTGATAAGATTCATCGGGAGTTGTCATATCAGGGAAGTTTCCGTTGGTCCAGTCAAAATTTCCGCTGTCAACAATAACGCCGCCAACGGTTAAAGCATGACCGTCCATATACTTTGTTGTTGAGTGTATAACGATATCAGCTCCAAACTCAAAGGGTCTGCAAAGTATGGGAGTTGCAAATGTATTGTCAATAATGAGCGGAACATTATTTTTATGAGCAAACTCAGCAAACTTTTCAATATCTAAAATAGAAATTGTGGGATTTGTGATTGTTTCGCCGAAAACTGCTCTTGTGTTAGGCTTCACATACTTTTGAAGTTCCTCCAAAGACAAATCCTGATCCACAAATGTAACTTCAATTCCCATTCTTTTAAGAGTTACTGCGAAAAGATTGAAAGTTCCTCCGTAAACCGAATTTGAGCAAATCATATGATCGCCCGCACTTAAAATATTAATAACCGCGATAAAGTTTGCCGCCTGACCCGATGAAGTCATAAGTGCACCCACGCCGCCCTCTAAATCGGCGATTTTCTGCTCTACTGCATCAACTGTGGGATTTGCAAGTCTTGAATAGAAAAATCCGTTTTCAGTTAAATCAAAAAGTTTTGCAACCTGCTCGGTTGAATGATACTTAAATGTTGTGCTCTGATAAATGGGCAGAGTCTGAGGACCTCCATTTTCGGGAGTATAACCCGAGTATAAGCATTTTGATTCCATTTCCATTTTATATCAATCCTTTCTTTTACATTCTCTTTGGTATTTCAATTCCCACAATATCAAGGAGAGTTTTCATAAGCTTGAATGAAAGTTCCAATGTTTTGATACGGGAATTTTTCTTATTTTCATCAGTTTCTGTTGCAACCTTATATTCGTGATAGTATTTGTTAAGTGCTACTGCAAGCTGATAAATATAATCAACCAGAATATTGGGTGCAAGCTCTGCCGATGCTGATTTAACCGCTGTCTGATACTCGGTTAAAAGCATATACAAATCTCTCTGAACATCGCCCTCGGGAAGATCAATTTTGCTATCGGTTTTTTCGCATTTTGCAAGAATTGAAGCAATTCTTACTGCAGTATATTGAACATACGGACCGGTTTTCCCCTCAAATGAGCAAAATCTTTCAACATCAAAATTATAATCTTTGCTTCTGTGGTTTGAAAGGTCTGCAAACTTAAGTGCCCCTACACCGACCTGATGAGCAATTTCTCTTTTTTCTTCCTCCGAAACATCGTTTCCGATTGTATCTTCAAGCTTGTTGTACGCCTCGGTTTCAAGGGCATTTATTAAATCCTCAAGACGCATAACGCCGCCCTCACGGGTTTTATACGGCTTTCCGTCTTTCCCGTTCATTGTACCGAAGCCTGCAAATTCAAGCTGCAAATCCTTACCTACAATATTTGTCTTTTCAACTGTTCTGAAAAGCTGCTTAAAGTGTGTTCCCTGACGGTTGTCAACAATATAAACAATTCTTTCGCAATCAAGTTCTTCCGAACGCTGCATAATTGTCGCAAGGTCGGTGGTGCTGTATAATACTGCCCCGTCTGACTTTTCAAGAATAAACGGCGGCAGCGGCGGATTATCCTCCGGATTTGTAATATCAATAACCAACGCACCGTCATCTTCATGAGCAAAGCCTTTTTCTTTAAGGCTGTCAATCATATCTCGTACAACACCTCTTGTATCGCTTTCGCCCTTCCACAGGTCAAATTCAACACCGAGTCTGCCATAGTTTTTCTTTAAATCCTCAACTGAAACTGCCAGAACCTTCTGCCAGATATCAAAGTAAATCCCCTCACCTTTCTGGAGTTCAAAAGTAATTCTTTTACATTCTGCCATAACATTTTCGTCGCTTTTGGCTTCCGCACTTTTTGCCGGATATGTTTTTTCAAGAACGGAAATTGTAATATGCTTGCTTCTGTCTTCCTCGGTCTGAAGGTTTTCAATTCCGAACTGTTCAATTATTCCAAGTATTACAATACCCATCTGAAGTCCCCAGTCGCCGAGATGCACATCGCCCAAAACATCATTTCCGTCAAATCTTAAAAGTCTTTTTATACTTTCGCCGATAATTGCAGAGCGAAGATGTCCCACGTGAAGCGACTTTGCAACGTTGGCACCGCCGTAGTCAACAACGGTCTTTTGGGGATTTTTGGTTTTATCAAACAAAAATTCTTCATCATCATTCATTTTATTCACAAAATCTGTTAAGAATTCATCGTTTACAATAATGTTTAAAAAACCGGGAGGACAAGGAACAACAGATTTCAAATCGCCGTCTTTTGATAAAATGTCGGCAATTTTAGTTGCAATGTCCATAGGCTTTTCTTTATATATTTTTGCAAGCGGCAAACAACCGTTGCACTGATACTGACAAAGGTCAGGTCTGCCCGACACGCTTACATAGGCATTTTTATCGTCATACCCTGCCTCTGTAAACGCTTTTTTTACTTTATCTGTTAAAATATCTCTGAAATTCATAATCTAATTTCCCTTTCGCCAAATTCTTCGTTGTTTTCGGGTTTTATGCTTATAAAGCAGTACAAAAACTATCACATCTGTTACTTAATGTTGCTTTTCACATGTTCATACGCCGCATTGAACTGCGTATCCAGCATAATTTCGGCTTCCAAAGCCAAATTGTTAATAATGGTCTGGGTTGTAATATCCGCAACCCCGTATACAAAAAGTCCCGCTTCTTTCTGAACTGCTTTAACCGCTTCTGCCAAAGACGCATCAAAGTAATCGTCCATTGTGCCTTTAAAGTGACCTGTTGCAGAAAGTCTTTGCTTTATTGCATAAACCTCCTTGCCGCTGTCCCCTTGTTTGTAAACAACAGAATATCCGAGAGACTCAAAATCACTTGCTTCTGCTTTTTTATATACATTCTTAACAAAAATATCAGGTGATATTCCTATGCCGTCAATTCTGTCACCGTTAGGTGATTTAAATTCTGCAACCGTAAGCTTTAACCCGCCGTATTCACCAAGTCCGATAGTTGTCTGTGCAGTACCTTTGCCGTAGGTGGTTGTTCCCACAATTACGCCTGCCTTGTTATCCTTAATTGCCGCAGTAAAAATTTCTGATGCAGATGCCGAATATTCATTGACAAGCACCACGAGATTTTCTTTTTTCCCGTCAGCATTATTCTGATAAATAATATTACCGTCTTCTCTGCTGTTGAAGTTCATTGTTGTTGCACCTTTCGGCAGGAAATATGAAAGACACGAAAGTGCAACATCGGTAACGCCGCCGGTATTGTATCTCAAATCAATGATATACCCCTTGGGATTGTGTGCTTTAAGTTCATTGTATGCCTTGTCAAATTCTTGTGCTGTCTCAGAGCCGAACATTGAAATCTGGAAATACGCAATATCGTCTTCCAAAAGCGAATAATTAACCGTTATATCGTGAAGAGTTGCTCTGATCAATGTAATGTCAAATTTTTCATTTCCTCTCTCAATTGTAAGTGTAACACTTGTGCCCTCTTTACCGCGGATAAGCGACGCTGCAAAATCTGTGTCACAATCATAAAGAGAAGTTCCGTCAACTGCGGCAATTATATCTCCGGGCTGAATTCCTGCTTTGTTTGCAGGTGAATTTTCAACAGTATCCGATACCACCATCCTGCCGTTTTCTCTTAAATATGTAATGCCTATTCCCGCAAAGCCCGACTCAATGTAATTATTAAAGCTTTCGAATTCTTCACGTGTATAATAAACACTGTGCTCGTCCAAAGCTCCCATAAATGCCTTGACAATAGTTTCAAGTGCATCGGGATTTTCCCTTAAAACTTCCTTGATGATATTTTCGGTAGCCTTTGTATCATCTATCTCAAAATTGTAAAACCTTTTTACAAAATTAAATATCGTTGTTGCAATTGCGTAACCCTCGGGATCTTCTGCAGTGCTTGCCGTAACAAATGTAGGCACCACAAGCAAAAACGCCATTATCAATGCAATAATTCTCTTTTTCACAATTTCCAACTCCTATCTTAATCAATTATTTGTACTCTATACGCAAATTCTCTGTTTTCCCCCGTTGATGCACAGGTGAATACATAAATATATCTGTCTTTATACAGTTCATTTACTTTTTCCTGAGAAACAGATGCGGTTCTGTACGAAAAATCTGTTCCTTCAGTGTATGTAATCTCTTTAAATTCGTTGTCCTGTTCAATCACAATTGTTTTTTCATCAGTATCTAAAAAATAAAGTTTTCCGCTATATACAGAAGCATCTTTATATTCGGCAGAAGAAAAATCCTTCACGCTTGCTCCCTTATCTTTTAAAATAAACTCTATCTTGTTATCTTTCACAAAAAGACTTATACCGTCAGATTTTTTTAAGATGGTACAGTCTGTGGGAAGATGCCCCGTTGCAATTACAATAAAGTCGTCATACACCAAGCCTTCTGCAACCGTGTTATCCACAGCCTCACCATTTAACTTGTATTCTCTTTTGGTAATAAGGCTTCCTGCCTCTGTTACAATTTCAATGTTATTTGTGATTTTTCCCTCCCCCTGAACAGATTCCTTAATTACTTCAGAAACAGAGGTATTTATAACAGTATATCCTAATTTTTCAGCCCAGAGAGAACGGATGTTGTAAAAAATCTGTGCCATCTGCTCACGTGTCATTGTAACATATGGGTCAAGCCTGTCCCCCGAACCGTTTAAAATCCCGTAATATACCGCAGTTTCAAGATATGGCTTGTCCGCTTTTTCAAATTCGCCGTAGTCGTAAAATTTTGATATTCTTTCCTCTCCTTGCTGAAGCGGAAGCTTGTAAACCTTAACAATCCACTCGGCAAGCTCTGACTTTAGTGCAGGCTTGTTTTTCTGAAATGCACCGTCGGAATTATATTTGCTTGACATACAATAAATATAATCATCGGGAGTTAAAATTCCATAGTCAACCGCAAGTCTTATATATCCGTCAGCCCATGAATCGATATCGTTGTAGTCATAAGGTGCCAAATCCTTTTTCTTTACCATAGTGGAATAATATGAATTTGCAGTTCCTTCTTCTCCCGACGACCTGAAAAGCACAGCCAGTGCCTCGCTTCTCGTAACGGTTCCCTGCGGTGTAAAATCCGAATCATAACCTTTTATCAACCCTGCTGCAGCTACTGTATACACAGCCACGCCCGACCAATGATTTACCGGCATATACGCCATATCATCAAAAGTTACGCTTTTTAATTTTTCATACACTCCGCCGTCGGCGACGTACTGTGCCGAAACACCTGTTGCAAGCAATATGAGTATCAAAAGCAGCAAAAATGTTTTTTTAATTACTCTCATCAAATCTTCCTTTTTACATCAAGCTCTAATCTGTTTTGCGATGCAACAACACCCTCAAGCTCTAAAGTATATTCTGCCAACACATGTGCAGAATTATTGTTTCTTGAAATATCAACCCGCTGTGAATTGATGTGGATTGAAAACGTTCCGAAGGGCATTTCATAAACTCCCGTGTATTTTTCATCTTGTTTAAAATACATTCTGGAATTATTATCGCCGCTTCTTGTAAGGATAACGCTTTCATCGTCAATTTCAAGGGTTGTTTCTGTCTTACCAAGTCCCGAGCCCTCCGGTTCATGGTACTTTAATACGCTTTTGCCGAGAACATAGTCATACCTGGCATCGCACGTCATTTCCATATCATAGTTCTCGCCTTCGGGCGATTTCTGACAAGTCTTTATTGTAACAATAGAATTTACTGTCATTTAGTCCTCCGTAATTTTGTCTATATCTACGCTTTTTAAGTTCCCTAAATTTCTTTTTAAAAACATCTGTGCCATTTCTTCAAAGCCTCCGGCACAGTCCGATGCGTAAAATTCATACAACGGCTTTTTAGGAGCACACAAATTATCCGCATTTTTCAGAATTTCTTTAAGATAATCGGCAGCAGCCTGCCCAACGTCAACCAATACCGCCTTTTCGCCCAGAATTTCAGCAATTATCTTTTTTAGCATGGGATAGTGGGTACATCCCAAAATAACTGTGTCCGCTCCCGATTCAATTGTATCTTTAAGATACTCTTTTGCGATAAGACGTGTTGCATCATGGTCTAAATATCCGTTTTCAACCAAGGGAACAAACATAGGACATGCAGTAGATATAATTTCTGCATCTTCCGTAAGCTTATTAATTTCTTTTTCATAAGCTCTGCTCCTGATTGTACCGCTTGTACCTATTACTGCAATTCTGCCGTTTTTCGTTGCTTCAACCGCCGCTTTCGCTGCAGGCTCAACCACTCCCACAACAGGTATATCACCCTTTGGAATGTTTGGAAGTGCAACAGATGACGCGGTACCGCAGGCAGCAAGAATTACTTTAATATCAAAAGACTTTAAAAAGTTAATGTCCTGCTTTGTGTATTTAATTATAGTTTCGCTTGACCTTGAACCGTACGGAACTCTGCCTGTATCACCGAAATAAATGATGTCCTCATTGGGCAAAACCTTCATTATTTCTTTAACTGCAGTAAGTCCGCCAAGCCCTGAATCAAACACGCCGATAGGTTTATTGTTCATTATTAAGCCTCTCCTGCAAATTCTTCAATCGCAAGTCCGATAAGTCTGTCAATAAGTTCTTCCCCGCCGATACCTGTCTTTTCCATAAGCACAGGATACATACTGGAGTTTGTAAAACCCGGTATTGTATTTATTTCATTCAGGTAAATATCCCCTGTCATTTTATGTACAAAAAAGTCAATTCTCGACATACCCTTAAGTCCGATTTTTGTATACGCCTTTTTTGCGAATTCACGAATTTGATTAGACTTTGTTTCAGAAATGGGAGCAGGAATCATAAGCTTTGAATCTGACTGATATTTGGCTTCGTAGTCATAGAATTCTTTGTCGGGAATAATTTCGCCAAGCACCGAGGCAACCGGGTCATTATTACCCAGCACTGCACACTCAACTTCTCTGCCCTCAATAAATTCTTCAACTAAAATTTTACTGTCAACCTCCGCCGCACGCAAAAGATGTTCTTTCAGTTCTTCTTTATTGTGAGATTTGCCGATACCAACCGACGAGCCTGCATTTGCAGGTTTTACAAACACGGGATATTGGAATTTGCTTTCAATTCTTTTAATTACTTTTTCCATATCCGAAAGCTCGTAATCTATAACCGTAACCCAGTCAGCCTGAGGAATCTGCAAATCCTTAAGCATAATCTTTGTTGCAGTTTTATCCATACAAATTGCCGAAGAAATCATATCAGGACCAACACAAGGAATTTTTGCCAAAGCACAAAGCCCCTGAATTGTACCATCCTCTCCGCAGGCACCATGAAGTACCGGGAATACAACATCAACATCTTTAATTTCAGCTTTATTTTCTCTTAAAATCACAAGACCCATTGAAGCATCGGGACTTAAAAACGCAGGTGTAACATTGCCGCTTTGCCAGCTTCCGTCTGCGATATTTTTAATATCGCCCTCATACAAAAGCCACTGACCGAGTTTCGTGATACCAACCTTGATAATATTATATTTTTCAGGGTTTAACTTATTTAAAATATTAGTTGCCGATTTAAGAGAAACTTCGTGCTCGGTAGACTGACCTCCGAACAAAACCAGAACGTTAATCAAAATATATCATATCCTTTCGGGAAATCAAAATTTATCCATTATAGTTTATTATTATATTTTATACTATATGAGCAAAAATTTCAACCTTTTAGACTATTTTTCTTATATTTTTCACAAAAAAAGCAGGCGAAAACCGCCTGCTTTTGATTAAAGCTCCGCTTCTGACAAAACTACTCCGTTTTGTCTTAATTTTTCCTGAAGTTTTTTGATATCAATACTTGTAAAATCATCTGTCATTGCAGCAGCAATACCTGCAGCCTCGCCCGATACTGCACAAACAGGAATTACTCTTGCAATTTCCCACATCCCATTGTCGCAGCTTATACATCTTCCTGCCGTAATCAGGTTTTTAACCTTTTTGGAATAAAGTGCTGAAAACGGCAGTGCATAAACAGGCCCTCTTTTTCTCCAGTTTGAGAAAAGTCCCACGCTATCTTCAAAATCCTTATGCTCGTCTGCTAAAGTCAAGGTGTACTCCCCTGCAATTCTTCTTGTCATACGAAGCTGAGGGAGTGTCGCAATGGTTGCAGGCATATATTCCGAATTTTCTTTTTGTTGCTCAATAACATAGTTTAAAATCTGTTCGTGACTAAGTTCAATCATCTCGCTTATCTCAATGCCGTCAAGTCCTGTAAATGTTCTGTCTACAAGCCTTTCGGACTTCTTGTAATCACCAACATTATCTGCAGCACCCATTATTTTTAAAGCATATTTTTCACCGTCGAAATAATAGTGCCATGCGGCTAAGATATTATCGCTGTATTTCTCGGTCGGTACATTGATAAACTCGCAGATATCTGCATCTCCGCTTGCATCTACAACAGACTTAACCTCTATTGCAGACCTTCCGCTTTTGTTTTCAATTACGACATAATCAATTTTATCGTCGCCCACAGCGTTGCAAAATCTTGTATCATATAAAATTTTAACGCCGTTTTCAAGAAGAATTTTTTCAGCTAAAAGTGCAAACATCTGTGCGTTAAAGCTGCATCTGTATCTTACTTCTTTTCTTTCTTCAACCGTATGTTCTTCTTTCCACACATCAGGTATATCAACTTCTGCTCCATGCTTTATCGAAAGCTTTAAAAGTTCTTCTGCCAAGCCGAAAGAAACCTGTCTGCCGCACCCGTCGCAAATCGGAAGATAAAATGTGATAAGCCCTGCAGTTGCTAAGCCCCCAAGCATACAGCATTTTTCGGCCAGTATTACACTTGCCCCTTCGCGAGCTGCCGCAAGTGCCGCCGCAATACCCGCAACTCCGCCTCCTGCAACAAATACATCGCAAGAATCCGAAATTTTTGTTTGTGTAATATTTTCGTTAATAAACATTATTCAACGCTCCTTTTTTTACTTAAAAGCCAGTTTAAAAGTTCTTCGCCGTAGGCATAGTCCCAGGCGTTATGACCAACTCCCTCAAGGCGAGTATATGCAACATCAGCACCGAGATTTTTTAGTGCTTCCACCATATCATCTGAATAAAACGGGTTTACAATCTTATCTTCAGACCCGTGAAATGCCCATATCGGCATTGTGAGCACGCCTGCATTCCAAGGCATACCGCCACCGCAAACCGGTGCGATTGCCGCAAATAAATCCGATCTTGCCATAGATGTATACCATGTGCCAAACCCACCCATACTAAGACCTGTAAGATACACCCTGTCTTCATCTGCATCATATTCTTTTATAAGCATCTGAATGAAATCTACTATAGATTCAACTCTGCCTGCCCAGAATTGACCTGCCGGGCACTGCGGCATAACAAATATGCACTTAAAATCTTTATCTTTAACAAATTCTGAAAAGCCGTGGACATCAACCTTTTCTAAATCTTCTTTGCCCTCGCCTCTTTCACCTGCACCATGCAGCTGAACTATAAGGGGCAGATTTTTTTCTTTCTTTTCAGGTGAATACTCCACAAAAGGAAACGCCCATTTTGACTCTCTATGTTCAATTCTGTTCACAATGCCACCTCATCTGTTGTTTTATCGAGTTAAGTATAACACATAAAAGCTTAAAAGTAAACCCAAATGCAACAAAAAACTCTACTTTGTGTAGAGTTTTTTCTCAATAATTATCCATCTTTACTTCAAAATATGCCTTTGGGTGAGCGCACACAGGGCACACCTCGGGGGCTTTGTCGCCTGTGTGAATATGACCGCAGTTTAAGCACT
>CAZBJD010000040.1:11081-11927 GCA_964492155.1 uncultured Eubacteriales bacterium | reverse complement strand
ATGGCTCACGCAAAAATGCTCGGAGCAACAGGGATTATAAGCGGCGATGACGTTGAAAAAATTATTGAAGGCTTAACGGGAATACTTTCTGATATCGAAAGCGGAAAATTAACTTTTGATAATGATGCCGAAGATATTCATATGTTTATAGAGTCGGAGCTTACATCAAGAATTGGTGATGCAGGCAAAAGACTTCATACTGCAAGAAGCAGAAATGATCAGGTGGCACTTGATATAAGACTGTATTTAGCTGAAGAAACACAGGAGCTTATAGGCCTTGTCAATGAACTGATTGACACTCTGGTTGAAAAAGCCGAAAGGTACAAATCGGTTGTAATGCCGGGATATACTCATCTTCAGAGAGCACAGCCGATTACATTCGGGCATCATTTGATGGCATACGTTCAGATGCTTTTAAGAGATGTTGAAAGACTTTCTCAGTGCCTGGAGAGGATTAAATATCTTCCTTTGGGAAGCTGTGC
Organism: uncultured Eubacteriales bacterium; assembly: GCA_964492155.1. Classification (GTDB taxonomy): domain Bacteria; phylum Bacillota; class Clostridia; order RGIG6154; family RGIG6154; genus RGIG2094. The sequence goes on along the minus strand of CAZBJD010000040.1, from coordinate 11,445 downwards.
TCTGGCAGGTACTACATATCCGATTGACAGACAGATGGTTAACGATACTTTAGGTTTTAACGGTGTGTGTCAGAATAGCTTAGATGGTGTGTCAGACCGTGATTTCTGCATTGAACTTGCATCGGATATTTCAATTGTTATGATGCATCTTTCAAGATTTTCAGAAGAAATTATTCTCTGGTGCAGCTCGGAATTTAAATTTATTGAACTTGATGATGCCTTTTCAACAGGTTCTTCAATTATGCCGCAAAAGAAAAATCCCGATGTTACCGAGCTTATCCGCGGTAAAACAGGCAGGGTGTACGGCGACTTGATAACTCTTCTTACAATGATGAAGGGATTGCCGCTTGCATATAACAAGGAT
>CAZBJD010000040.1:0-11071 GCA_964492155.1 uncultured Eubacteriales bacterium | reverse complement strand
ATATGCAGGAGGATAAAGAGGCAATTTTTGACGCAGTAGATACATTGAAAGAATGCCTGATTACTTTTATTCCTATGCTGGATACAGTAAAAGTTTTGGAAGACAATATGAGAAAAGCGGCGTCAAAAGGATTTATTAACGCAACGGATGTTGCAGATTATTTAACTAAAAAAGGCGTGCCTTTCCGTGATGCCTATAAGGTTTCGGGAACTTTGGTTGCATACTGCATACAAAATGATACTGTCTTGGAAGAATTATCTTTAGAAACATTTAAAGAATTCAATGAAAACTTTGAAGAAGATGTTTTTGAAGCAATAAGCCTGGAAACATGTGTTTCAAAAAGACTTTCAGAGGGCGGACCTGCTCCCAAATCTGTTGAAATTCAGATAGAAAGAGTAAAAAAAGCAAGAAAATAATTATTTATAATGTTATTAAAATAAAGACCTGACTTTTAAGTTAGGTCTTTATTTTTTCACTTTTTTGTTCAAAAATATTAAAAAAGTGTTAAAAATTCAGAGTTTAATAATAAAGTGATTTTTTTGTCGGAAAATAAATAATCGTAATGAAAAAGTGTATTAAATGCTGAAATAAAGCGGTTTTTAACCCGGTTTTAAGAATTCTAAAAAATGAAATATTGCATAAACGTTTAAAAATAAAAGAAAAATAATGAAAATACCATAAATTCTTTAAATATAGACTAAATTTAACTATATTTTGGCGAAATTGAAAATTTGTAATTTTTACCAAATAGGCTATACTATAAAAGTGTTACAGAATTTAACAATTTTTAACAAAGGGAGAAAAATGCTATGGAACACATAAAAACACAAATAATTGAAAACGTAGGAGTTGTAGAATATTATTTAACTAAAACTCTGAATAAAGATGAAAACGAAACGATAACCACATATGGTGTTGCAGTAAAAGATATTAACGAAAATTGCACAGAAACAGTAGATGATATATGGACTGAAAGAGACAAGGTTGTTGATTTTATAAATCTCCTTGCAGAAAATCAGGTTACCTGTATTCATTTAAATCAGCTTTGTGAAGAATTTGCGGAAGAATTGTATTCAATGTAAAATTTGCGGCATACAATTTTCATATAAATAAATTCAGGAGCTGTTTATATGAAATTTATAAAAATTTTTCTTATCGCATTGTTGCTTATTACACCGCGGAGTGTAAATGCAATCGAAATCTCTGCATCCAAAGCAGTGCTTTATGAACCGGTGTCGGGCAGAGTGCTTTTTGAGAAAAACTATGACCAACAAAGCGGTATGGCAAGTACAACCAAAATTGTTACCGCCATTACTGCAATAGAGCACGCCAATTTAAGTGATATTGTAACCGTAAGTAAAAAAGCTGCTGATGTTGAAGGCTCATCTGTGTGGCTGGAGCAAGGGGAAAAGCAAACTCTTGAAAATCTATTGTACGGATTAATGCTTTCTTCGGGTAACGATGCAGCTATTGCTATTGCAGAGCATATTTCGGGATCAACTGAAAAGTTTGCACTTTTAATGAACGAAACTGCAAAAAAAGCGGGAGCAACAAATTCATCATTTAAAAATCCCAACGGGCTTGATGAAGAAGGGCATTTTACAACAGCTCTTGACCTTGCGAAGATTACTTCTTATGCTATGGAAAATGAAAAGTTTAGGGAAATAGTTGCAACAAAACAAAAAACAATTCCGTGGGAGGGACACCAATGGGACAGAAGTCTTAAAAACCACAACAAAATGCTTTCTTTGTATGAGGGGGCGGATGGTGTAAAAACAGGCTTTACAAAAAAGTGCGGAAGGTGTCTGGTGTCCTCTGCTGCACGCGGCGGTATACGATTGATAGCCGTTACGTTAAATGCACCAAACGATTGGGACGATCATACAAAAATGCTTGATATGGGATTTTCGTTGTTGCAGAGCAGGAATATTGTTAGGAGCGGCAAAAGTTTAAGTGAAGCGGTTGTGCAAAACGGAGTTCAGACTACCGTTGAAGTTTGTTCGGTAAAAGATGTCTTTTTGCCGGTTGTGGAAAATGACAAAACAGAAGTTAAAATCAATATGGCAAGCGATATTAAAGCACCGATTAAAAAAGGTCAGATACTCGGATATGCCGAAATATATTTAAACAACAAAAAAATCGCAGAAACGGAGCTTGCAGCACAAAATGATGTTGAAACTTTATATATTCCGACTGTATGGGATAATTTTAAATTACTGCTAAAGTCATTTTTTGATTGACATAAACTTTACTGAATGATAAAATATTTAACGGTGATTAAAATGAATTTGTCAGTTGAAAATATTTTATGTGAGCTAAAAAATAAAGTTTTTTTCAATATAAATGTTGTAAATGAAATTTCCTCAACCAACGATGCACTCAAAACAAGAGCACAGCAAGGTGCAGGTGAGGGCGAGGTTCTGGTTGCACTTTCTCAGTCAGGCGGCAGGGGCAGACTCGGCAGGAAATTCTTTTCTCCCGACAGTACGGGGCTTTATATGAGTGTGATTTTAAGACCTGATTTGAAGCCTGAAGATGCAGTTTTAATCACAACTGCCGCAGCGGCGGCAACAGCAAAAGCCGTTGAAGAAATATCAGGTAAAAAAGCTGAAATCAAATGGGTTAACGATATTTATATCAATGGTAAAAAAGTGTGCGGGATTTTAACGGAAGCAGGCTTTAATCAGACAAATCAAAAACTGTCATATGTAATTTTGGGAATAGGAGTCAATGTGTTTGCACCAAAAGGCGGTTTCCCCGAAGATATTAAAAACATTGCGGCTTCGGTGCTTGATATTCCAGAAAACGGCGTAAGAGCAAAGCTTTGTGCAAAAATCCTTGATAATTTTTATGAATTTTATAACAATCTTTCAAGTAAAGAATTTGTTGAGGAATATATATCACGTTCCTGCGTTATAGGGAAAAATATCAAGGTGATTTCAAACGGCACAGAAGCAGATGCCCTCTGCACAGGAATTGACCAAAATTGCAGGCTGAAAGTAAAATATCCCGACGGGAAAGTAGAATATTTGTCAACAGGCGAGATAAGCATAAGATTAAATGAGGTAAGCAAATGAATAAAGTAGAAAAATATATAGAAAGCAATTGGGATAAGTGCGTAAGAGTGAGAATAAAGGACGAGGGAGATTTGATAGGACTTCCATATCCTTATGTTGTACCCTCTTTAGAGGCGTTTGACGAGCTTTACTATTGGGATACATATTTTACAAATAAAGGACTTGAGATTGCAGGAAGATTTGAACTTGCTAAAAACAATGTTGACGATATGCTTTATCTTGTTGAAAGATACGGATATATGCCAAACGGCAGCAGAACACATTATCTTGGTAAATCTCAGCCTCCGTTCCTGAGCGAAATGGTAAAAGATGTTTTTGAGAATTTTAAAGATGTAACTTGGCTTGACGGTGCATATGAAACTCTGGAAAAAGAATATAAATTCTGGATGACAGAGAGAATTACGCCAATAGGCCTTAACAAATACTCAATCAAGGAAAAGGATGTAGACCATTATCAGGGCTTTTTAGACAGAATTCAGTATATTCCCGATGGTGAAAAGGATGTAATTGAAAATCACTATTTAAGTGAGTGTGAAAGCGGATGGGACTGCAATCCAAGATTTGATTTTGAGATATTTAACTTTGTACCTGTTGATTTAAACTCACTTCTTTACTTGTTTGAAAAAAATATGGCATATTTTTCCGATGCCATAGGCAATGGAAGAAAAGCCAAATGGGAAGAAAGGACAGAAAAAAGAAAAGCACTTATGAAAAAATATCTGTGCACAGAAGATGGTTTGTGGTTTGACTATAACTTTAAAACCCAAAAGCACAGCAAGGTGTTTTCGGTTGCATCATATTATCCTATGTTTGTAAAAATGCTCGATAAGGATGAAACAAAATCATTGGTGAAAAATCTTTACAGAGTGGAAGCGGCGTACGGATTTGTGGCTTGCGGCGAGCATAATGTGCCGGGTAATTACCAGTGGGATGCACCAAACGGATGGGCGTGTCTTCAGTACATTATGATTAACAGCCTTGATAATTACGGCTACTTAAGCGATGCAAAAAGAACTGCGGAAAAATACACAAAGCTTGTTGAAAAGGTGTATGATGAAACAGGAGCACTCTGGGAAAAATACAACGTTGTTGAAGGTAATGTAAATGTAACGGGTGAATTCCCCGGCGTAAAAATGCCATCAATGATGGGTTGGTCTGCAGGTGCATATTTGTATGCGAAGAAGTACCTGACGGACATAAGTTAATATTGAAACGAAAAGGTGAACGGTAATCCGTTCACCTTTTCCTGATTAGCTTTCACTGTAAAGTCCTTGCTTGAATTTTTTGTCGTAATTGTTTATGCACTTTGATACAATTTCAACAGCACTTTCTTTATTATCAATGCTGTCAACCGTTGTTGTTGTGTGCTCTAAAGCTTTGTAAACCGAGAAAAAATGTGCCATTTCGTTGAAAATATGCTTCGGAAGCTGAGAAATATCCGTATATCCGTTGTATGTGGGGTCGCCTGATGCTACTGCGATAATTTTTTCGTCGGATGAGTCATTATCAATCATTGAAATTACGCCGATGGGACGGCAGGTTACTATTGCCATCGGAAGTATTGTTTCGGAGCAAAGCACCAAAACGTCCAACGGGTCATCGTCATCTGCATATGTTCTGGGGATAAATCCGTAATTTGCAGGGTAGTGAGTTGAAGTGTGAAGCACACGGTCTAATTTTAAATGTCCTGTTTCTTTGTCAAGCTCATATTTTGACTTGCTGTACTTTGAAATTTCAATTACTGCGTCAAACTCTACAGGAGTTACACGTGTGCTTGGCATATCATGCCATAAATTCATCGAAAAAACCTCTTTTCTTTCTTTTAATGTAGTATTTGCATTTTTTATTATTTATATTTATTAGATAAATTTTCTTAAAAACCTTTATTTTTATAAAATTTTGTTGTATAATTATTTTGATATAATTTTATGTTTCAATAGGAAACGGAAACGGAGTTTACAATGGGCAGAAGAGAGTCAAGAGAAAATGCTTTTAAAATTTTGTATCAGGCAGATATCCAAAAATGTGCGGCAGCAGATTTGCTGAACAACTTTTTTGATGAAAATAATCTTCCTGATAAAGATAAAGAATATATAAAAGAGATTGCTCTCGGAGTAGATGCAAATATTGATGAAATTGATGAAACTTTGTCAAAAGCACTTAAAAGCTGGACACTTAACAGAATTTCAAAAATTGACAAAGCTGCACTTCGCCTGGCACTTTATGAGGTAATGTATAAAGAGGATGTGCCCGACAGTATTGCTATTTACGAAGCAGTTGAATTGGTGAAAAAATATAACACAGAGTCGGCAGGCGGATTTGTAAATGGTACGCTTCGTGCAATCGCCCGCAAAAAAGATAACGGAGAGCAAAGTGAAAACTAATACATTGACAGTTTCGCAAGTAAATACCTATTTGAAGGGTCTTATTGAAGATGACGTTGTAATGTCTTCTGTATGGATTAAAGGCGAAATTTCAAACTTCAAGCATCATAGCTCGGGGCATATGTATATGACCTTAAAGGACTCGGGCGGAGTTTTGAAAGCCGTAATGTTTAAAGGCAATACTTTCCGACTTAAATTTATGCCTGAAGATGGTATGATGGTTTTGGCTCACGGCAGAATTTCTGTCTATGAGCAGGGAGGGCAGTATCAGCTTTATATCGATGCTATAGAGCCTGACGGTGTAGGTGCACTTTACATTGCTTTTGAGCAGCTTAAAAACAAGCTTGAAAGCGAAGGGTATTTTGACCAATCCCATAAAAAAGAGATTACACCGCTTCCTAAAAAGGTAGCGGTTATTACATCGCCGACGGGAGCGGCAATCAGAGATATTATAAATGTTATTTCAAGAAGATGCCCCATTTGCAATGTATGTGTGTATCCCGTACTCGTTCAGGGTGAGGGGGCTGCTGAGGATATTGCAAGAGCGATTGAAACGGTTAACCTTAAGGGTGACTGTGATACAATCATTTGCGGCAGAGGCGGCGGCTCTTTGGAGGACCTTTGGGCATTTAATGAAGAAGTGGTTGCAAAAGCGATTTACAACTCAAAAATTCCCGTGATTTCTGCAGTAGGGCACGAAACTGATTTCACAATAGCGGATTTTGCAGCTGATTTAAGAGCACCAACGCCTTCGGCGGCGGCAGAGCTTGCAGTTATGTCGGTTGCAGACTTAAAGGGATACATTTCGGGACTTGACAGAAGGATTAATTTCGGAATAAGCAAGGCTCTGGAAAATAAAAGAATGTTGCTTAAAGCAGTTTGCGGGAAAATCTCGGTTCGGGGAATTTTGAACGGATACAACCAGAAAAGAATGTATATAGATAATGTTTTAAAGGATATTGAAGCTTCTGTTGCTGCAAAGGTTTCATTATGCAGAGAAGCCTTGGGAGTACAAAGTGCAAAAATTCATGCACTCAGCCCTCTGGCAGTGATGTCAAGAGGATATTCGGCGGTATTTAAAGATGACAAAGCGGTTAAGAATATTGCTGATGTTAAAGAGGGTGATAATCTTAAACTTTATCTGCAGGACGGTATCGTTCACACTACCGCTACAAAAAAGGAGAAAAAACAATGGCTGAAAAAATAACTTTTGAAAAAGCATTATCAAGGCTTGAAGAAATTGCGGAAAAACTTGAAAATTCTGCAGAGGGTTTGGATAGTGCAGTGAAGCTTTATGAAGAAGGAGTTAAGCTTGCAACCCTTTGCAACAAATATATTGATGAGGCGGAACAAAAAATTACTGTTTTCAGTAAATCCGGTGAAGAAGTAAGTTTTGTTCCCGAAGAGGAGTAAAGTATGGACTTTAATTCAGAGTTTAAAAAATATTACGATATGGCACAGAACATTGTTGAAAAATACATGCTTCACGGTGATACAGAGTACAAAAAGCTTATGGAGTCGGTTAACTACAGTTATGGTGCCGGCGGAAAAAGAATAAGACCGGTAATGCTGCTTGCAGCCTGTGAGATGGTAGGCGGAAATTCCGAAGATGCAGAAAGCTTTGCTGCGGCAATTGAAATGATTCACGCAAGCTCGCTTATTTTCGACGATTTACCGGCAATGGATGATGACGATTTAAGACGCGGTGTTCCCACTAATCATAAAGTGTACGGAGAGGCAACTGCAATACTTGCCGGGTGCGTTTTGATGGTTCGTCCTTTTGAAATTATGACAAAAGCGGCAAAAACTCAGAATCAGATTAAAGCAATTTCTGTTATGGCAGAAGCGGCAGGCGTTCACGGGATGATGGGAGGTCAGCAGATTGACCTTTCATATGAAGGCAAACAGGCAAGCGAAGCGGTTATAACAGAGCTTAACAGATTAAAAACAGGTGCACTTTTTAAAGCGTCGGTTGTTTGCGGTGCAATGATTGCAGATGCCGATGATGATAAATTGAAGGCTGTTTCCGAATACGGAGATTATTTGGGACTTGCTTTTCAGCTTATCGATGACCTGATGGATAACGACCCTGATATCGATACAGGAAAAACCAAAGGCAGCGATATTGAAAACGGTAAGAGTACATATCTTTCGATTTACGGATATGAAAAATGCAAAGCACTTGCTTCGGAATACACTCAAAAAGCGGTGGATGCTTTGGAATGTTTTGGTGAAAAAGCAGAATTTTTAAAGCTTTTGGTTAAATCTCTTGAAACAAGAATAAAATAAGGAGAAAATTATGTCAAACTGTCCGACACCGCATATTGCGGCACAAAAAGAAGAAATAGCAAAAACCGTGCTTATGCCGGGAGATCCCAACCGTTCAAAATTTGTTGCGGAAAACTTTTTGGAAAATCCCAAGCTTGTAAATAATGTAAGAGGAGTTCAGGGGTATACAGGAACTTATAAAGGAACTGCGGTAACTGTTATGGCGAGCGGAATGGGTATGCCGTCAATGGGAATATATTCTTATGAACTTTTCGAGTTTTACGATGTTGACAATATTATAAGAATAGGTTCATGCGGTGCTATAAATAACGATGTAAATGTTTTGGACATTGTTATAGGACTCGGAGCTTCAACAGATTCAAGATATGCTGAAAAATTTAAGCTCCCGGGAACATTTGCACCTGTTTGTGATTTTGGATTGGCAAAAACAGCGGCTGAAAATGCCGTTAAACTGGGAGCAAAGTGCCATATCGGAAATGTTTTGTCATCAGACAGCTTTTACGATTTTGACGAAAATGACAAGCACAAATGGGCAAGAATGGGAGTTCTTGCAATCGAAATGGAAAGTGCGGCACTTTATATGAATGCAGCACTTACAAATAAAAAAGCACTTGGAATTTTCACAGTTTCAGACCAGCTTATCAAGGAGCAGTATTTAACTGCAAAAGAAAGAGAAACATCATTTACGCAGATGATGGAAATTGCACTTAATACTGCCAAAGATATTTCATAAGGAGCATAATATGTACGCAGAAAAAGCAAAAGTATTATTTGAATGTGGATATAATTGCGCTCAGGCGGTTTTTTGTGCTTTTTCGGATGTAATGGGAATGGATGAAGAAACTGCACTTAAAATTTCTTCGTCTTTCGGCGGAGGCATTGGAAGATTGAGAGAAGTTTGCGGAGCGGTAAGCGGAGCAGCGATGGTTTTAGGTGCACTATACGGCTATACCGATCCGAAAGACGATGGAGCAAAAAAAGACCACTACGCAAGAATACAGGAATTTGCAGGCAGGTTTAAGGAGGAGAATGGCTCTTATATCTGCAAAGAACTTTTAGGCTTGGAAAAAGCGGAAAACTCACCTGTTCCCACAAAAAGGACAAATAGTTTTTACAAGAAGCGTCCGTGCAGCGAGCTTGTATTTGAGGCGGCAAGCCTTGTTGAAGAATATATTGAAAGTCACAAAATAAATTGACAGTAATTTCCGCTTTTTTTTGATATTTATATATTGACAAATAAACAGTAGTTTGTTATAATAGACAGGAAGTAAAAATGATCTTTAAGAGCGGTACCTTGATGCCGACAAGATTTTAAAATATTTGACATATTGTAGGGGTATCCCTGCTTATTTTGAAATCTTGTCTTAGGGCAGGATTTTTTTTAAAAACAGGAGAATGATAAATGGATTTAGTGCTGAAAAATGCATCGGTTTATACCGATGGCAAATTTGAAATGAAAGATGTTACAGTTTCATGTGAGGACAAGCTGTCTTTAACCCAAGGCGGCACTATTTCCGATTTTTCAAAAGTTCATATTTTTCCCGGCTTTTGCGATGTGCATGTTCATTTGCGTGAGCCGGGTTTTTCTTATAAAGAAACAATAAAAAGCGGAAGCAAAGCCTGTGCAAACGGCGGATATACTGCAGTTTGCAGTATGCCTAATTTAAATCCCGTTCCCGATAGTGTTGAAAACATAAAAAAACAGCTTGATATTATTGAAAAAGATGCAGTTATTAATGTTTATCCTTACGCTTCAATCACAAAAGGTCAGCTTGGCTATGAGCTTTCCGATATGGAAGAACTGAAAGACCTTTGCATTGCCTTTTCGGATGACGGCAGGGGAGTTCAGTGTGATGAAATGATGGAAAAAGCTATGCTTAAAGCAAAGTCGCTGGGTAAAATGATTGTTGCCCATTGCGAGGTTAATGACCTTCTTTTCGGAGGATATATCCACGACGGGGAATATGCAAAAAAGCATAATCATAAAGGAATTTGCTCTGAAAGTGAATGGAAACAAATTGAAAGAGATTTGGCTTTGGCTGAAAAAACCGGCGTAAAATACCACGTTTGCCATATTTCAACCAAAGAAAGCGTTGAACTTATAAGACAAGCTAAAAAAAGAGGTGTGGACGTTACCTGCGAAACAGGTCCTCACTACCTTATTTTAACTGATAATGACCTCAAAGAGGACGGTAAATTCAAAATGAACCCTCCTTTAAGAAGTGAAGCTGACAGGCTTGCACTGATTGAAGGTATTAAAGACGGGACAATTGATATGATTGCAACCGACCATGCTCCGCACAGTGCCGAAGAAAAATCAAAGGGACTTGAAAAGAGTGCTTTCGGAATTGTGGGAATCGAAATTGCTTTTCAGCTTCTTTATACACACTTGGTAAAAAAAGGCATTATAACTTTGGAAAAGTTGATTGAAATTATGGCAATAAATCCAAGAAAACGTTTTGACATCCCCATTGGCGATGACTTTAGTGTATGGAATTTAGATGAGGAGTTTGTTGTAAATCCTGATGAGTTCGTTTCAATGGGAAAAGCTACGCCTTTTGAAGGCGAAAAGCTGTACGGCAAACATATTTTTACAGCAGTTGATAAAAAAATAGTTTAATATATACGGGAGGAAAAGAAAATGGCAAAGAGAACAGATATTAAAAAAGTATTGATTATCGGCTCCGGTCCTATTGTTATCGGTCAGGCAGCAGAATTTGATTATGCCGGAACGCAGGCGTGCTTAGCTTTAAAAGAAGAAGGTTATGAAGTTGTGTTGTGCAACTCAAACCCTGCTACAATTATGACAGATACAGTTATTGCAGACAAGGTTTATATGGAACCCTTAACGCTTGAATATATCGCTAAAATTCTAAGGCACGAAAGACCTGATGCTATCGTTCCGGGTATCGGTGGTCAGACAGGTCTTAATCTGGCAATGCAGCTTGAGAAAAAAGGAATTTTGAAAGAATGCGGCGTTCAGTTGCTTGGAACAAGCAGCGAAAGTATTGAACGTGCTGAAGACAGAGAACTTTTCAAGGAACTTTGTCAGTCAATCGGTGAACCTACAATTCCTTCTGAAATTACATATTCTTTAGAAGAAGCTAAAAAAGCAGCAGCTGAAATCGGTTATCCTGTTGTACTGCGTCCCGCGTTTACATTGGGAGGTACAGGCGGCGGATTTGCAAATAACGAAGAAGAATTAATCGAAATCGGTATAAATGCTTTTAAACTTTCTCCCGTTCATCAGGTTTTGATTGAAAAGAGTGTTAAGGGCTACAAGGAAATCGAATTTGAGGTTATGCGTGACTCTAACGATAC
>CAZBJD010000039.1:0-12632 GCA_964492155.1 uncultured Eubacteriales bacterium | reverse complement strand
AATCATCAAGCTCGTAATGATGTCCGATACACTGTTCTATTGCACGGAAAGCAGAGTCGACAGGACCATCGCCGGTGCTCACACCGCTGATGATTTCATCATTGTATTTTAATGTTACCTGTGACATTGAGCTTGTGAGATTGCTGCTGCTTGTTGTATAGCTTTCAAGATGATAGGTTGAAGGTGCCTGCATAGCTGAGCTTGCAATCAACGCTTCAAATTCTTTTGCACCTACAGCGTCTTTCTTTTCACAGATGTTCAAAAGTGCTTTGTGAACATTGCCGCAGTCTGACTCTGAAAGGTCATATCCTAAAATCTGTGCAGCCTGAGCTACCTGAGCGAGAGTGCTGTCTGCATCAAGAAGAATTTTCTTCTTTTCGCTGACTACAGTATCGCTTTCGTAGTCCTGCTGGTTAATGCTTACAAGCATATCTTCAATGCTTGCGTGAATTTTTGTGTTGTTAAGATTGGTTTCTGCACCGATATCTGCAGAGCATGCATTTACGGCATCTGAAAGTTTGCCTGTTAAAAGAGCATCTTTGCCTGCCATAGCACATTTAAGACCATCGGCACCTTTTCCAATTGCTGCAACAGCAGAAGCAACACCCATACTGATGCGGTCAGAAACCTGAACATATACAGAAACGTTTACTTCATTTTTTACTTTTTCAACCAAAGCTGCAACAGCTTCAGGAAGTGATGAACCTGCATCATCACAAAGAGTGATTACACCTGCACCATTTGCTTCAGCTTCTTTTACTGCACTGATTAAGAATGGTTCGTCTGCTCTTGTGGCGTCAAGTGCACAAAATTCAACATCGTCGCACAGCTCTTTTGCTGCTTTTACAAGCTCTGCAATTTTTGAAAGCATTTTATCAGCCTTGATGTGATATGTATATTCCATCTGAACTGTGGAAACGGGAACTTCAATCTGAAGACGCGGATTTTTAGCGTCCTTAACACATTCCCATGCTGCAGCAACATCCTCTGCGGTAAAACCTGCAGGAATGGCAATTACGGCATTCTGAACCTTTTGTGCAATTGTTTTATAGATAATAGTGTCTTCGCGAAGATTTTTAATCGGAGCAAGCTCAATTGCATCAACTCTTAAAGCATCTGCACATGCGGCAATAGCTGTTTTTTCACGGAACAATAGTGCAACCTCACGCTCCTGTGAAAGTTTCTTGAGAGTTATGTCTGTGATCTTGATTTTGTTCATTTTTTGCACTCCTTAATTTTTAATATTTTTTTTGCATTTTTATTTAATATAAGTTCGTTTTCTTCTTGTGTGAGTTCTAATTTCATAAAGTTATCCAACTCTTTTTTACAATCCCACATAGGGAAATCCGTGCCGTAAACCATTCTGTCGGCACCATAGATGCGGATAAGCTCTTTTGCACGCTTTAAACCAAGCATCTCAAATGAACTTGAGGTATCCAGATAACATTTTTCGTCTTTTAAGTATTCAACCGCCAGATCAAAAAGCGACCAGCCGCCGAAATGAGCACCGATTGCAATTAAATCGGGAAATTGTTTCAAAACATTTTTTAGCCGCCTTGGATGAGAATAATCATATCTGTAATCACCGCAATGAATTAGAATTGGTGTTTGTGTTTGCTGCAGAAAGTCGTACAGCTCAAACATTCTTTCATCATCCATATTAAACATTTGTGTATCAGGGTGGATTTTAACACCCTTAAGACCAAGACTCAAAAAACGCTTTGTTTCTTCTGTTTTATTTTCAAAATCTGCGTGCATTGTTCCGAATCCGAAAAATTCTTGGTGTTTTTCACACTCAGAAACAATGTAATCATTGATTGCTTCAACCCTTGAAGGGGATACTGCAACGGAATGAACTACATAGTTTTTTATTCCGATATCTTTTCCTACATTTAATATGTCGTCGGCAGTCCCGTGATTGTTCATTTTAAGTGTGTAAAAATCACCAACACTTTTGACTGCACGTTCGGCAATTTTGTCGGGGTAGATGTGCACGTGAAAATCAATAATGTCCATTTTTCCCTCCACATAAAAAGGCTTTGCCGAAAAAAGCAAAGCCGCCAAATTACTAACCAATCATAACATAATTTAACCTACAAGTTGCTTTTTTCGCTTTAATTCCTTGCCTATAATAAGTAGTATGTTTAGCACAATAATAATGGCTGACACATCAATGCGTATAATAGACAAAAAAACAGACACTGCAATTGCAATGCCTGTTAAAACAGCAATATAAGAATTTTTGAATGCACAAGAACAAGAAGGTGCAAAATTGTTTGCATCTTTGCGAGAGTTATTTGACGCTGAAAAATCAAAAAACATCTTCACTTCCAAGCCTCCTTGCGTACATTAAAAAATATATGGTTTATAATAACATAATGCGACATTTTTGTCAAGCAAGTATACATTTTTGTTACGTAACGATACAAAAACGTGAAAAATGTATAAAGTATTTATAAAGATGAATATTTTTTGGTATTTTAAAATGACAAAAAAGTATGTTTTCTTGACTGCTTATCAAATAAATGTTATACTATCAAAAGATGAATATCAAAGGCGTAGACGAAGAGGGCATTATAACAGGTCCTTTAAGAGAAGTGGCGGTTGGTGCAAGCCACAGGAAGGGTTATCTTGTTTGTAGCTTCTGAGCCGGGAGGAAGAAAGCTTTACATAATAAAGTAAGTAGAACCTCTCCGTGATTGCTGCGTTAAGGCATAGGGGTTGTTAGACTCCGAGAGTGGCGGTTAAATATCGCAATTTGAGTGGTACCGCGGGTGGAATAGAGAGAATTTACACTCGTCTCAAAGAAATTAACTTTGGGACGGGTTTTTTTGTCCCTGCAAGGAGGATTTTTATGGAAAACTTTAACGGACTTGATTTAAAAATCAAGGAAATGGCCGGTCGTATCCGCGAGCTGCGTGAGATTGAAAACTTTTCAGTTGCCGATATGGCTGAAAAAACAGGTGTTACAGAGCAGGAATACGAAGCTTGTGAAAATGGAAACAAGGATTTAAACTTTGCGTTTATTTACCGTTGTGCACAGGCACTCAAGGTTAACGTTACCGATATTATCGAAGGTTACAGTCCTAACCTTAAGTCATACACGGTTACACGTGCAGGAGCAGGACAGCAGATTGCAAAAGCTCATGGTATGACATATTACAATATGGCATATGCATTCAAAAACCGTGTTGCAGAGCCTTTGTTTGTAAAAAGCACATATGACGAAGAAGCACAGACAAAGGATATTGAGCTTACAACACATGAAGGTCAGGAATGTGACATTGTTATTGAAGGTAATCTTATGGTGCAGGTTGGTGACCATAAAGAAGTTTTAGGCCCCGGTGACAGTATTTATTACAAGAGCAGCACGCCTCATGGTATGATTGCTGTCAACGGAAAGGACTGTCTATTCTACGCAATTGTGTTAAAAGGCGAGGAAGCTGACGAAAATATTGCAGAAACCGCACCTGAAAGAATTATCGGTCAAATTCACAGAGATGATAAAGAGAGAATTTACCATAATTATATAGATGTCGAAGAAAATGAAAAGGGAACACCTCTTTCAATCAAATTCAAAAATCACGAAAAATTTAATTTTGGCTTCGACTTGATTGATGCTTTGGCAGACCGTGAGCCTGAAAAGCTTGCACTTCTTCATATTGCAGGCGATAAGACCGAGAGAAGATTTACATTTAAAGATATTAAAAAGGCTTCAAGCCAGTGTGCAAATTATTTTGCGTCGCTCGGTATCAAAAAAGGCGACAGAGTTATGCTCATTTTAAAACGCCATTATCAGTTCTGGTTTGCAATGATTGGACTTAATAAACTTGGTGCTATTGCAATCCCCGCAGTAAATCAGCTTCTGGAAAAGGATATTGAGTACAGAATTAAATCTGCAGGAGTA
Source organism: uncultured Eubacteriales bacterium (assembly GCA_964492155.1). Taxonomy (GTDB): domain Bacteria; phylum Bacillota; class Clostridia; order RGIG6154; family RGIG6154; genus RGIG2094. The sequence continues at coordinate 8,725 of CAZBJD010000039.1, read as the reverse complement.
AGCACAATTATTTGTACTGCCGACGGCGATGTTTCACATCAGGTTGAACTTGCAGCTGCAAAGTGTCCTGAGCTTGAAAACAAGCTTATTGTTAATGGCACACGTGACGGTTGGAGACCCTTTGATGAAGAATACAAGAGATTCAGCACACACTTTGAAAGAACGGAAGATTCACCTTGCGGCGATGATTTAATGCTTATGTACTTTACATCAGGTACTTCGGGATATCCGAAAATTGCAACTCATAACTATAAGTATCCGCTTGGTCATTTCCATACTGCGAAATACTGGCACAATGTTAACCCTGACGGACTTCATTTTACAATTTCCGATACCGGCTGGGCAAAGGCAATGTGGGGTAAGCTTTACGGTCAGTGGCTTTGCGAGGGAGCACTTTTCGTATATGACTTTGACAGGTTTGATGCGGCAGATATTCTTCCTATGTTTGCACAGTACAAAATTACAACATTCTGTGCACCTCCTACAATGCTCAGAATGTTAATTAAGCAGGATATTTCAAAATATGATTTTTCATCTGTTCAGCATATGACAACTGCAGGCGAGGCGTTAAACCCTGAAGTATACCGTCAGTTTGAAAAAGCTACAGGACTTCAGATTGTTGAAGGCTTCGGTCAGACAGAAAGTACAATGATTATCGGTAATATGACAGGCGCACCTCATAAAATCGGTTCAATGGGTAAGCCTGCACCTATCTATGATGTAAGACTTCTGGACTCAGACGGAAATGAAGTTAAAACTTCCGAATCGGGCGAGATTTGTATCAATGTAAAAGATGGTGCTCCGTGCGGCTTGTTTACGGGATACTATCGTGATAAAGAAAAAACCGATGAGGTTTGGCATGACGGATATTATCACACGGGCGACGTTGCATGGCGTGATGAAGACGGATTTTTCTGGTATGTGGGACGTGCCGACGATGTTATCAAATCATCGGGCTACAGAATCGGACCGTTTGAAATTGAAAGCGTTATCATGGAGCTTCCGTACGTATTAGAGTGCGGAGTATCAGCCGTTCCGGATGAGGTAAGGGGACAGATTGTTAAAGCAAGTATTGTTCTTGTAAGCGGAACCGAAGGTAGTGAAGAACTTAAAAAAGAAATTCAAGGCTATGTTAAGGAAAGAACTGCTCCTTATAAATATCCGAGAATTGTTGAATTCCGTGACAGCTTGCCCAAAACAGTAAGCGGAAAAATTCAGAGAAATAAGCTCTAAAGCCAAATAAATTAAAAAATATTGCCTTTTGCTATTGACTTTACCACTTTATTGTGTTAATATGGTAAAGTATTAAAGTGAAAGGCGATTTTTATTATGAATATTTTTAACACGAAATCAATTGAAAAGCTGTTTGAAGCAATACTTCTATTAAAAAACAAAGAGGATTGTGCAAAGTTTTTTGAAGATGTCTGCACAGTAAAGGAACTGCAGGATATGTCGCAGCGCCTTGATGTTGCGTGGCAGCTGAAAGAGGGGAAAAGCTATCAGGAAATTTCAAAAAACACAGGTGCAAGCACAACAACAATCAGCAGAGTTAACAGGTGCCTGGTTTACGGAAACGGCGGATATAAAGAAATTCTTGAAAGACTCACGGAGGCAAATAAATGAAAATAGACACCAGCGTATTGAAAAACGACGAAAAAGCAATTTTTACACTTCGTACTCTTTATCAGAAATATGGCTATAAGCAATATAAAATGAGTAAGTTTGAAGAATACGACCTTTATGTGAGAAACAAGGACTTTTTGGTTTCGGACAATATTATAACTTTTACCGATACAGACGGAAAGCTTATGGCATTAAAGCCTGACGTTACTTTGTCTATCATCAAAAATACCGATGACGGTAAAGAGTCTGTTCAGAAGGTGTATTATAACGAAAATGTTTACAGAGTATCAAAAGGAACAGAGTCATATAAAGAAATTATGCAGGCAGGTCTTGAATGTATCGGAGATATTGATAACTCCAATGTTTATGAAGTTATAATGCTTGCGTTGGAAAGTTTGAAAAGCATTTCAGAAGACTGTGTTTTAGATATTTCACATATGGGAATTGTTTCAGAGGTTATTGAATCTTTGGGAGTATCTCAGAGGGCTGAAAAAAAGCTTATAAAGTGTATCGGGGAGAAAAATATTGACGAAATCCGCAAAATCTGTCAGCTTGAGGGTGCAGATTTTACAAAACTTGAAAAGCTCATTTCGATATACGGAGATGCACCAAGAGTTTTAAAGGAGCTAAAAGCACTTGCAGGCGGAGAAAACGTTGAGCAACTTGAAACAATTACAGATGAGCTTGTTAAAAACGGGTATGGAGATAAAATCAGAATTGATTTTTCTGTCATTAACGATATGAGCTACTACAACGGATTTGTTTTTAAAGGGTTTATAAATGGAATATCCGCAGGCGTTTTGTCGGGTGGTCAGTATGACAATCTGATGCACAAAATGCGTAAAAAATCAAAGGCAATCGGCTTTGCAGTATACATTGATATGTTAGAACGCATAGAAAACTGTGAAGAAGCCTCAGAAGATGTGCTAACACTTGCTTCAAAGGACAAATTTATCAATGTTGCCCTTCCCAAAGGCAGACTTGGCGAAAAGGTTTATAAAATGTTTAAAGAGGCAGGTTTTCCTTGCCCGTCAATAGAAGAAAACAACAGAAAACTTATTTTTGAGAATGAAGAAGTAAGTGTAAGATATTTCTGGGTAAAGCCTTCCGATGTTGCAATTTATGTTGAACATGGTGCGGCAGATATCGGTGTAGCAGGAAAAGATATTCTGCTTGAATATCAGCCTGATATTTATGAACTGCTGGACCTTGATATCGGAAAATGCAAAATGGCGGTTGCCGCCAAAAAGGATTTTTGCGACGATGCTCAGAAAACCTTAAGAGTTGCAACAAAGTTTACAAATATTACCAAAAACTACTACTCCTCAATGGGCAGAGAAATTGATATAATTCATTTGAACGGATCAATTGAAATTGCACCTATTTTGGGACTTTCGGATGTTATTGTTGATATTGTGGAAACGGGGACAACTTTGAAAGAAAACAACCTGGAAGTTGTGCAATCAATAGTTCCCATAAGTGCAAGACTGATTGCAAACAAGGCAAGTTTTAAATTCAAAAATGAGTTAATCGAAAAGGTTTACGGCGAGCTTAAAAAGCAGACGGAGGATAAAAATGATTAAAATTTTAAAATACGGAGAAGTAAAAAACGAAGAAATCTTTGCACGTGTTGAGCCTTTGGTAAATGTTGAGGATATTGTTACGGAAATTATTGCGGATGTAAGAAAAAACGGCGACAGTGCACTTATCAGATATTGTGAAAAGTTTGATAAAGCAAAGCTTGACACCCTTTTGGTAACAAAAGAAGAAATTGATGAGGCAGTTGCAAATGTTGAGCCTGAATTTCTTGAAATTTTGAAAAAAGCTTCGGCAAATATCAGAAAATTCCACGAAAAGCAGGTAAGAAACAGCTTTATTATAAATGATGAAGACGGAATTGTAACAGGGCAGAAGGTTATTCCTGTGGACAGAGCAGGTCTTTATGTTCCCGGCGGTACTGCAGCATATCCGTCAACGGTTTTAATGGACTCAATTCCCGCAAAAATAGCAGGAGTTAAAGAGGTTGTGATGGTAACACCGCCTTCTGCCGACGGCAAGGTTAATCCTGTAATTCTTGCGGCTGCAAAAATAGCGGGTGTTGATAAAATATTCAAAGTGGGCGGTGCTCAGGCAATTGCAGCACTTGCTTACGGAACCGAAAGCGTTCCAAAGGTTGATAAAATTGTAGGTCCCGGAAACGCCTTTGTTGCGGAAGCAAAAAAACAGGTGTTCGGTCAGGTTTCAATTGATATGATTGCAGGCCCAAGCGAAATCTTAATTGTGGCAGATGCAACCTCAAATCCTAAGCATCTGGCAGCAGACCTTTTGTCACAGGCAGAACATGATAAGCTTGCAAGTGCAGTTCTGGTTACAGACTCTTTGGATTTGGCAGAAAAAGTTTCAAAAGAGCTTGAAATGCAAATTCCGCTTTTAGAACGTGCTGAAATTGCAAGAGCATCTATTGACAACAACGGAAAAATCATTGTTGCAGATACACTTTTAAAAGCGATTGATATTGCGAATGAAATCGCTCCCGAACATTTAGAGCTTTCTGTGGACAATCCCTTTGATTACTTAGATGCAATCCGTCATGCAGGGTCGATATTTATGGGTAAAAACTGCCCCGAGGCTTTGGGTGATTATTTTGCAGGTCCGAATCACACACTTCCCACAAGCGGAACGGCGAAATTTTCAAGTCCCTTGTCGGTTGATGATTTTGTTAAGAAAACTCAGTACACATACTATACTAAAAATGCTCTCTCAAGAGTTGCAAAGGATGTAGAATATTTTGCTAAAAAAGAGGGACTTACAGCACATGCAAAAAGTGCAGTTATACGCATCGAGGAGTGAGAAAATTGAGCAGATTTTTCAGCGAAAAACTATGTAAGCTTACACCGTATACACCCGGCGAACAGCCGAAAGATATGAAGTATATTAAATTAAACACCAATGAATCGCCGTTTCCGCCGACAGAAAATGCTGTAAAAAAAGCAGCAGAGGCAGCAAAAAACTTAAATCTTTATCCCGACCCTGAGTGCAGAGAGCTTACGCAAAGGGTTGCGGATATGCTTGGAGTGGAGTTTGATGAAGTGTTACTCACCAACGGCTCTGACGAAATTTTGAATTTTGCATTTATGGCATTTTGCGATGATAAAGTCGGTGCGGCATTTCCTGATATTACATACGGATTTTATTCGGTGTTTGCCGAGCTTAATAATGTGGGGTATACCGAAATACCATTAAAAAGCGATTTTACAATTGATATAAGTGATTATTTCGGACTTAACAAAACGATATTTATCGCAAATCCGAATGCACCGACAGGAATTACTTTAAAGCAAAACGAAATTGAGAAAATTTTAAAGAATAATCCTGATAATATTGTAGTAATCGACGAGGCTTATGTTGATTTTGGCGGACAAAGCTGTGTACCTTTGATTAAAAAGTATGATAATTTGTTGGTTACCCAGACCTTTTCAAAATCACGCTCAATGGCAGGTGCAAGACTTGGATTTGGTGTTGCTTCAAAAGAATTGATTGCAGATTTAAATACAGTAAAATATTCAACCAACCCCTACAACATAAACAAAATGACTATGGCGGCGGGAGTTGGAATTTTAGAAGACAATGACGAGGTTTTGAACAACTGTAAAGAAATTATCAAAAACCGTGAGTATACAACAAGTGAACTTAAAAAGCTTGGTTTTATATTAACAGAGTCAAAAACAAACTTTGTATTTGCAAAACATCCTGATTTAGGCGGAAAGGAGCTTTATTTAAAGCTTAAAGAAAGAGGAATTTTAGTACGTCACTTTGACAAAAAAGAAATTTCGGATTATAATCGCATTACAATAGGAAATCTTCCTCAGATGCAGACTTTAATTGATGTAATAAATAATATTTTGGAGGAAAACAAATGAGAACTTCAGAAATTAAAAGAAAAACTGCAGAAACAGATATTTTGCTTGAGATAAATTTAGACGGAAGCGGAAAAGGCGAAATAAATTCAGGCTGCGGATTTTTAGACCACATGTTAACACTTTTTGCAAAGCACGGCAGATTTGATTTAAAGCTTAACTGCAAAGGCGACACATATGTTGACGACCATCACACGGTTGAGGATATAGGAATTGCCCTTGGGGATGCTTTTGACAAAGCTCTTGGCGATAAAAAGGGAATTGAAAGATACGGCAGCTGCATTTTGCCTATGGATGAATCTTTGATACTTTCTGCGGTTGACTTGTCTGGAAGAGGATGCCTTGAATATTCGCTGGAAATTCCAACACAAAAGGCAGGCACATTTGATACAGAGCTTGTTTGGGAGTTCTTTATAGCATTTGCGAGAAATGCAAAAGTTACGCTTCATATCAAAAAACTTTCAGGTTCAAATTCCCATCACATTATTGAGGGTGCTTTTAAATCTGTTGCAAGAAGCTTAAAACAGGCAGTTAAAATCGATGAAAATTTCAAAGACGAAATTCCGTCAACTAAAGGAGTGCTTTAAATGGTTGCAATTGTTGACTACGGAGTAGGCAATCTGTTTTCTTTAAAAAGCTCACTTGAAGCAATCGGAGAAAATGTGATTGTAACGGGTGACAAAAATGAAATTCAGGGTGCGGAAAGAATTATTCTTCCGGGGGTTGGTGCATTTGAGGATGCGGCATTAAAGCTTAAAAACTCAGGACTCGGCGAGGTAATAATTTCAGAAGCCAAAAAAGGTAAACCTATAATGGGAATATGTCTCGGAATGCAGCTTTTGCTCGAAAAAAGCTTTGAATATGGCGAACATGAGGGGTTAGGACTCATAAAAGGTGAAATAAGACCTATTGAAAACATAATTCCAAAGGATTTAAAAGTTCCGCATATTGGTTGGAACAGTCTTAAATTCAGGGGCGGAAAAAATGAAATTTTTAAATACTTAAACGATGGTGACTTTGTTTATTTCGTTCATTCTTACCATGCCGAAAATTGCCCCGGCGTAATTGCAACAAGCGAGTATGGTGCAGAGCTTACTGCGGCAGTTGCGAAAGATAACGTATACGGATGTCAGTTTCATCCTGAAAAAAGCGGTGAAATAGGTCTTAAGATTTTAAAAGCTTTCTGTGAAACGGAGGTGCACAAATGTTAATATTTCCGGCGATTGATTTGGTTTCGGGCAAAGCGGTACGCTTGCTTAAAGGCGATTACGATAAAATGACGGTTTACAGCGATAACCCTGTTGAAATAGCACTTGACTTTGAATCGGAGGGTGCAACATGTATTCACATTGTTGATTTGGAAGGTGCAAAAGACGGGACTACACCAAATCTTGAAACAATAAAAACTATTGTAAACGGTACAAATTTGTTCACAGAGGTTGGCGGAGGAATCCGCAGCATGGAAACAGTAAAAAAATATATTGATGCAGGTGTTGACCGCGTAATTTTAGGAACAAGCGCGGTAACCGACCATGATTTTTTAGTTAAAGCAGTAAATGAATATAAGAATAAAATTGCAGTAGGTGTTGATATAAAAGACGGGTATGTGGCAGTTAAAGGTTGGACAGAAAAATCGGAATACTCATTTATGGATTTTTGTGAAAAAATGGTCAATGCGGGAGTAAACACCCTTATTTGCACAGATATTTCAAAAGACGGAGCAATGCAGGGGACAAATCACGAACTTTATAAAACCCTTTCTGAAAATTTCGGTGTTAATATCACGGCGTCGGGAGGCGTTTCGTCAATTGATGATGTAAAAAGATTAAGAAAGCTTAATCTTTACGGTGCAATTATCGGAAAAGCGTATTACACAAAGGCAATTTCATTAAAAGAAGCAATTGAGGTGGCAAAATGATAACAAAAAGAATTATTCCCTGTCTTGACGTTAAAGACGGCAGAGTTGTTAAGGGGGTAAATTTTGAAGGACTTTCCGATGTTTCATCACCTGTTGAGCTTGCAAAATACTACAGTGAAAACGGTGCTGACGAGCTTGTATTTTATGATATTACAGCATCAGCAGAAGGCAGAAAACTTTTCACCGACATTTTAACAGAGGTTGCTAAAACAATATTTATTCCGCTGACAGTAGGCGGCGGAATAAACACAGTCGCTGATTTTGACAGAGTGTTAAAATGCGGAGCAGATAAAGTAAGCGTTAATTCGGGAGCTATTAAAAATCCCGACTTGATTTATGAAGCTGCAAAGCTTTACGGTAATCAATGCGTTGTAATTTCGGCGGATGTCAAGCGTGTTGACGGGGTTTTCAGAGTTTATGCAAAAGGCGGCAGAGAAAATACGGGAATGGAAGCAATCGAGTGGATTAAGCGTTGCGTTGATAATGGCGCAGGAGAGGTTGTTTTAAATTCAATTGATACCGATGGCGTAAAACAAGGCTTTGACCTTGAAATGCTGGATGCAGTATGTAATGCAGTAAACGTTCCGGTAATTGCATCAGGCGGTGCAGGCTGCAAAGATGATTTTACAGAGCTTTTTAAAACTCTTCCGAAGGTTGACGCGGGTCTTGCTGCATCAATTTTCCATTTCGGAGAAGTAAAAATAAATGACTTGAAAAAAGTGTTAAAGGAAAATGGAATTCCAATGAGAATTTGACGGAGGATGTTATGGTAAATATTAACGAACTTAAATTTGACGAAAAAGGTTTAATTCCCGCAATTGTGGTTGATGCGGTTACAAAAAAGGTTTTAACCTTGGCATATATGAACAAAGAGAGCCTTGAAATTTCAATGGAAAAGGGGCTTACCTGTTTTTACAGCCGTTCAAGAAATGAACTTTGGCTTAAAGGGGAAACAAGCGGAAATTATCAGCATATTGTTTCTGTTATCGCTGACTGTGATAACGACGCTTTGGTGGTTGTGGTTGAAAAAGACGGTCCTGCCTGCCACAAGGGTACAGACAGCTGCTTTACAAATCAGGTATGGGAAAGCGAAGCACTCTCCGAGTTTTCTTTGGAAGGCTTGATGGATTTGATTGAAGGCAGAAAGACTGAAAAAAAAGAAGGCTCATATACCACCTATCTTTTTGAAAAGGGAATTGATAAAATTCTTAAAAAAGTAGGCGAGGAAAGTACAGAAGTCATAATTGCAGCAAAAGCAGACGATAAA
>CAZBJD010000038.1:0-13308 GCA_964492155.1 uncultured Eubacteriales bacterium | reverse complement strand
GCAATGTGAAATACGCCTTGCGGCGTGTGATATAAGGATTTATTTCATTTCACAATTTATATTACAAATGATAAAATGCCGTGAAAAGTGTAAAAAATTCTTGGTTTTTTATATTTACAAAGGGGAAAATTGGTGTTATAATACATAAAAAACTAAAGGAAGTGGCGAAATGTTCAAGGATAAAGACATAGTTTGTTTTTTGGGTGACAGTATCACGGCTTCGGGACTTTGGGAAGCAGAGGTTTATCAGTTTTTAAGAAAAAAGTATAAAATCAAGTGCTATAACTGCGGGGTGTCTGGCGCTATCGCAAAACAGGCACTTAATTATCTGTACTCGGACTGCCTTATTTATAACCCTGATTATGTGGTTGTAATGTATGGAATGAACGATATGGGACGCGGACTTTATTCCGAGCAATGGGCACATCTTGAAGATTTGGAGGAGCAGCGTGCTGCAAAATTCAGAGAGCACAAGGAAAGCTACGAGAAGATTATAAAGGCGTGCAAGGATTTTGGCTCGGAGGTTATAATCTGCCTGCCCACACCCCACGATGAAGTGACCGAGAGAGAGGCTGAGAAAGTTCCGTATCAGCAGATTTTGGATATGGCGGCACAATTCCAGCTTGAAATGGCAAAAAAGTATAATTGCAAGGTTGTTAATTTTAAAGACAATATGCTTCCGATGCTTGGAAAACGCGAAATAATCAGATTTGACAGAGTTCATCCAACGCCTGAAGGATATCACGTTATGGCACAGATTTTCTTAAAGGAAATCGGAGAAATCGAAGAATGTGATTTTGATACACCATTTGAATTTGAAGAATGGAACAAGGAACGCTACGATGTAGAGGAAAACGGACTGCACAAAATTAACTATGTTGAGTTTACCGTAAGATATAGCAGCAAAGAGCCGAAAGATGATGAAACCTTGAGGCGTTTTGCACAAATGAGCTACGAAAATCAGGAAGACAAAGAAGGTTTTGCAGCAAGAGCCTATAAGGATTACCTTGACCGCGGAGCTGAGAGAACAAAGTTGCGCGGAGAAGTTATAAAAAGAACTATATTTTAGTCAAATGGGATGTAAATTTATTTACATCCCATTTTGTATCAGATTTTACAAATAAGAGCATATTTGATATTTACTTTAAAAGGTTGCTTTGATACAATCCGGTCAAGAGGTGATTTTATGAAAACAAAATATATATCTTTTACAGATGTTCGTAAAGTGGAGTTTTTAGAAAAAGAGCTTGGCGAAAGTGCAATGGTAACGGTGCAGGGGTTCCTGGGAATTTTTGCAACCCGGTTTTTAAGACAAAGCGCTGCATTTCCTTTGATTGCGGCAAAAAGAATTCAGGTTCTGCCTATCGTTTCAAGAGAGGAAAGTCCCAAAAACGCAGCTGAAATATACAATCAGCTTTGCGATGATAAGGATTTCCCAATGGGAACAGTTTAGACTGGAAAAAGGTTTAATATATTGACAAATTTACCGCAAATGTGTTAAAATATTTGCGGTAAATTTAATATCGCAAAGAAAACGACACATGTAGCACTCAAAAAAGTGCGTAAATCTGATTACGGAACGGTTATTGGATTTTATGTGTTATTTTTTTGCACAAAAAAGGAGAATTGTTATGCCGAAAAATCAATTTGAAAGATGCATGTTTGCATTAATCACAGTAATTATTACTGTGCACGCCTACGTTTTTTACAGCCTTTATGTTGTAAACGGAGGCACTTTAATGGCGGTGACCGGGACTTCAGGAGTGCTCGCTGCCATCGAAAAAATGGGCGGTGTTTATATGCTTGGAAGAAATCTTCCAATATGGGCACTTGTCTTAATCGAGTTTTGCTTTGCTTACATACTTGAAATTTTTATGGGAAGCCCCTGTTCGTTTAAGCTTGCCTGCAAGGTGTTTAATCCGGGTGAAACACATCCCGTACTTTTTGAAAGTGCAATAATTTGTGCAACTGTAGGACTTATGTGCCCTGCGATGAGCTTTATTGCGGCGTTTTTATATTACCCTTATTATGAGGGTTTCAGTGTTATCAAACTTTTTGCAGACTTTTTAAAGCTTGTTTGTTTCAACTTGCCTTTTGCATTCTTTTCACAGATGTTTTTCATTCAGCCTTTAGTAAGAACATTGTTTAAAGCAGTTTTCAGAAAAGGTGGAAAAGGGTCCCAAAATGCAAAAGAAGTTGCTTGAATAGTAAAATTTTTTAAAAAAGGTATTGACAAATTGAAATACCTGTGGTAAAATAACAAAGTGTTGTGGAGAGGTGTCCGAGTGGTTTAAGGAGCTGGTCTTGAAAACCAGTGACTCGTAAGGGCCGTGAGTTCGAATCTCACCCTCTCCGCCACTTTTTTTTATAAAATAATTTTTTATTCGGAGAAATACCCAAGTCGGCCGAAGGGGGCGGTTTGCTAAACCGTTAGGTCGGGGACTCCCGGCGCGAGGGTTCGAATCCCTCTTTCTCCGCCACAACAAAAGGACACCATTAGGTGTCCTTTTGTTGTGCCAAGAAATTCGGGTGAACCCGAGCGCCGGTTCCGGCAAGAGGGTGTCCGAGCCTGAGCACTGCCGGTGGCAGATGAAGCGAAGGCGCAGGACTGTGCCGCGGTCGAAAAGCGAGAAGCGACTGATTCGAGTCTTCGGGTACCGCAAACGGGTAGAATCCCGATGAGATTGGGCGGGTATGGTACGAGGCAGATATAAATTATACCGGAGGTTTCAGAAATGGACATAGAATTCTATATTCCAATGATGGACTTTTATTCGTGACTTATGATCATTATAGGACATTTTATGAAATATTATAGGAGGAAAAATGAAAGAATTTACTATAAATTTAGGTGGAGTGAATAGTTACGATGAATTCTATCAGGCAATAATAAAAGGGTTACATTTCCCTGATTGGTGCGGAGATAGTCCAGACGCAATTTGGGATTTGTTAACCGGATACATGGAATATCCTGCTCAAATTTCGGTTATTGATTGCGGAAGTTTGCCGCGAGAATTGCTTGAAGAATTTGCACTTATTAAAGAAACTTTTTCAGAAACTGAAAAGTGGTTTGAAAGACTTAATACAAAAGTTAAATTTACTTATTTGTAAAAACATAGTATTTATGTTGGTAGAGAGAATATTGTGTATACGAGTGGCGATGCTCTTTCTCCGCCAAAAAGGAGCTGTCTCAATAATCATTTTCTTTGTATAAATATTCAAAATCGTAGGGGCGGTTCACGAACCGCCCGCGGGGCATTCGTGAATGCCCCCTACAAGTGGAATAATTATACATAAGTTTAGATTATTGAGACAGCCCCTTTTTTACTTTTCATTCTTCTCTTTTCGTTCTTCACTCTTTACTAAAAGTGTATTTATATAAAGCTTAGGTTTTCCACCACAATAAAAGGACACCAACAAGTGTCCTTTATTGTTTATACTATATTAAGTTCGGCATATTCTTACCGCCGATAATGTGAAAGTGGATATGCTTAACTGTCTGACCTGCGTTGTCGCCGCAGTTGTTGATTATTCTGTAACCGCCGTCACATTCCGGAAGTGTTTTTGCGATTTCCTTACAGGTGTAAAGCACATTGCCTAAAAGCTCAATATCTTCTTTTTCTGCTTCGCTTAAAGCTGAAATATGTTTTTTGGGAACCACTAAAATGTGAACGGGAGCAACGGGGTTTAAATCCTTAAATGCGATAACTGTTTCATCCTCGTACACAATCGTGCTTGGAATTTCTTTATTGATTATTTTGCAAAAAATACAATCCATTTTAAATTCCTCCTATTTTGTCATATCAGCAACTAAAGCTGTTACAGCTGCAATGGCGTCAGCCATCTTCGATGCGTCTTTACCGCCGCCGCGTGCGAGGTCGGGTTTACCGCCGCCGCTGCCGCCTGCAATTTTTGTAATTTCTCTTATAATATTTCCGCTGTGAACGCCTTTTGCCAAAGCGTCTTTGTTTGCCATTGCAATAAAGCTGATTTTATCTTCTTTTTCGGAGCAAAGTGCGATAACGCCTGCACCTGAAAGCTTGTCTTTTAATTTGTCACCCATAACCGCAAGGTCATTTGCAGCCATTCCGGGAACAACAGATGCTACAACTTTAACGCCGTTGACATCAGTGCCGGATGCTAAAATATCGTCAGCCATTCCGCCGGCAAGCTTTGATGTAAGCTCGTCTATCTTTCTGCCTGCATCTTTGAGTTCTGCAAGAACAGATGCAGCTTTTGCGTCGATTTCGTTAACATTTGATTTTAATATTTCGGCAGTTTTTGAAATTAAAGCATCTTTTTGTGCAATGTAATTTAATACGCCTCTGCCTGTGATTGCTTCAATTCTTCTCACGCCTGCCGCAACACCGTTTTCCGAAATGATTTTAAACAATCCGCAAACCGAAGTATTTGATACATGTGTACCGCCGCAGAATTCAATGCTGAAGTCGCCCATGGTAACAACTCGTACAACATCACCGTATTTTTCACCAAACTGAGCTGTAGCACCAAGCTTTTTAGCCTCGTCAACAGGCAATTCCTGAACGTTAACGGGCATAGCATCCAAAATAGCGGTATTTACAATTTCTTCAACTGCTTTAAGCTCAACCTCGGTCATAGCCTCAAAGTGAGAGAAGTCAAAACGCAGTCTGTCGGCAGAAACAAATGAACCTGCCTGTGCAACGTGTGACCCCAATACATTTTTAAGTGCTCTGTGAAGAAGGTGTGTAGCACTGTGATTTCTTTCAATTGCATGTCTGTTGGTGTGGTCAACTGCAAGAGAAACATTGTCATTTAAAGAGAACTCACCTTTTATGATTTCAACCTCGTGGAGATAAACTCCGTCTGCGGTTTTCTTGGTGTATACAACCTTCGCTTCCGCAGAAGGTGTGTAAATTGTGCCGATATCTCCCGACTGACCGCCCATTTCAGCGTAGAAAGGAGTATTTTTTGTAACGATTATACCTTTTTCACCTTCTGTGATTGATGCTGAAACTGCTCCTTCTGCTACAATTCCGAGAACAACGCTTTCATCAATCAATGCGGTATATCCGGTAAACTCTGTTGCACCTTTAACAAGCTCAAAATCATAGGTAGCATCGCTGTCCCAACTGGAACCGTCACCTCTGGCATCACGTGCGGCTTTTTTCTGTTCCTGCATTGCCTTGTTAAAGCCGTCAACATCAACGCCTATTCCTTGTTCTTCAGCCATTTCAATTGTAAGGTCAAGCGGGAAACCGTAGGTATCGTGAAGTTTGAACGCTTCTTCACCGCTAAGTGCAGTTCTGCCTGATTTTTTTGCTTCGTCTATATAGCCGGTTAAAACCATAATGCCGTTGTCAATTGTAATATCAAAACGTTCTTCCTCAATTTTGATAATCTTTTTGATGTAATCTCTTTTTTCCTCAAGCTCGGGGTACGCACATTTTGAACAATCAATGACAGTATCTGCAATTTCACTCAAAAATTGTCTGTTGATGTTAAGAAGCTTGCCGTGACGTGCGGCTCTTCTTAAAAGTCTTCTTAAAACATAGCCTCTGCCTTCGTTTGAAGGAATAACGCCATCTGACACCATCATAACCGTGCTTCTGATATGATCGCTGATTACACGGAGTGAAATGTCTTTCTTTTCATCTTTTTTATATTCAAGGTTTGCGATTTTGCAAATGTGCTTGATTACATCCTGAACGGTGTCAACTTCAAAAAGGTTGTCAACGCCCTGCATAACAACCGCCAGACGCTCGAGACCCATACCTGTATCGATGTTTGGGTTGGGAAGTCTGTTGTAATTGCCATCTTCGTCTTTGTCAAACTGGGTAAATACAAGATTCCATACTTCCATAAAGCGGTCACATTCGCAGCCTACACCGCAATTTTCACTTCCGCAACCGTATTTTTCACCGCGGTCAAAATAAATTTCTGAGCAAGGGCCGCAAGGACCTGTACCATGCTCCCAGAAGTTATCTTCTTTGCCGAGCTTTACAATGTGTTCGGGGTTAACGCCTACGTTGTTAATCCATATATCTCTTGCTTCGTCATCTTCTTCGTAAACCGAAACCCAAAGTCTGTCCTCGGGGATTTCCATAACTTTTGTGAAAAATTCCCATGCCCAGGCAGTTGCTTCTTTTTTGAAGTAATCCCCAAAAGAAAAGTTGCCAAGCATTTCAAAATAAGTTCCGTGTCTCGCAGTTTTACCAACATTTTCAATATCGCCTGTTCTTATGCATTTCTGACAGGTTGTAACACGCCTTTTCGGAGCGGTTTCGGGATTCTGGAACCATGCCTTCATAGGTGCCATACCTGAGTTTATCAAAAGCAAGCTTGCATCGTTTTTCGGTACAAGTGAAAAACTGTCAAGTCTTAAACATCCTTTTGATTCGAAGAAACTTAAAAACTTTTCTCTAATTTCGTTTAATCCTGTGTATTTCATAGTTTCATCTCCATAATTACATACTTATCGTAAAGTATATCATTTTTGTGGCTAAATGTCAAATCGGCTATTTTTATACAAAATAAGAAAGTGATTATTGAAACAGCTAAATTAAATTCGCTTTAAAAGCGTGCGAAGCACATTTAGCTGAACTTGTTCAATTTAGCTCGCGTAAGCGAATTCCTATGAAAAAGCCGTGCAAACCCGCAAAAAATGTTAGCGAAGCGTTATTTTTTGCGGAAAAGGAGCAGCAGCGGAGCATATGAGAAATACCCACTCTCTCGAGTGGGTATTTTGATTGCAACAAAGTTTGCTGCGATGTGGTGACTCTAAGGGGATTCGAACCCCTATTCCAGCCTTGAGAGGGCTGTGTCCTAACCATTAGACGATAGAGCCATATTTTGTATTCAATTATCCGAATCCCTCTAAGGGGATTCTACCCGTTTGCGGTGCCCGAAAAATCTTTTCACTACCGTTTGATTTTTCGACCGCAGCACAGTCCTTGCGTGCTCGCTTCAACTGCCACCGGCAGCGCTCGCTACGCGGACACCCCTATTCCAGCCTTGAGAGGGCTGTGTCCTAACCATTAGACGATAGAGCCATACAACATATGATATTATACACTACTAATTGAAAAAAATCAATAGTTTTTATAAATTTATTCAGTAGAAATTTATAGGTTTATATTGACTATAACGAAATAATATGATAAAATCACAATGATTTATTTTATAATTCGGAGGCATAGGTATGAACATTAAAACACCTGAAAGTTTGGGAATTAAATCGGAAGATATTTTAGCATATGTAAAAAAACTGGAGAATGAGCGTTTGGCTACTCACGATATTTTGATTATGAGAGGCAATGACCTTGCATTTGAAGCGTATTGGGAGCCATTTCACAAGGATTTTCAGCATAGAATGTATTCGGTTTCAAAAAGCTTTGTGTCGTTGGCGGTAGGATTTGCTCTGCAGGACGGACTGCTTGATATAGATGATCCTATGATTAAACATTTTCCAGAGGAGCTTAAAAATCAGAAAGACGAAAATCTTAGAAATCAGACTGTAAGAAATATGCTTATGATGAGTACCTCAAAGCCGCATATGTCATATTTTACGGACAGACCCGACGACAGGGTTGCTTACTATTTTTCAAATCCCGGCAAGATGTCAAGAAAACCGGGACTTGTTTTTGAATATGACAGCCCGGGCTCGTTTGTGTTGGGTGCGTTGGTTGAAAGGTTGACCGGAAAGCCGTTTATGGAATATTTAAGAGAAAAAATGTTTGATAAAATCGGTGTTTCCAAAGATGCTTACTGCTTAAAATGTCCCGGGGGACATTCGTGGGGAGATTCGGCGGTGCTTTGCACTCCCCGTGACCTTGCTTTGGTTGCAAGATTTGTAATGAATGGCGGTTCGTGGAACGGTGAGCAGATTTTAAATAAAGAATATATCACCGAAGCGACTTCCGATTTGATAGAAACGGCAGTTTTAAACGACGGGCAGTGCAACACTTTTGGTTACGGATATTTGTTCTGGAGAACATTCGACAATTCTTACTTTTTCAATGGTATGGGTTGCCAGTTTGGTATCTGTGTGCCTGATAAAGACCTTATTTTTGTTATTAACTCTGATAATCAGGGAAAACTGTACGCAAGAGAATTGATTATAAAAAATTTCTTTGAAATGATTGCAAGAAAGGTTTCGGATAATCCGCTGCCCGAGAATAAAGAAGCGTATAACGAGCTTATGGAATATACAAAAACTCTTAAGCTTGCAAAAGCAGTTGGCGAAACTCATAACCCCATTGAAGGAAAAATCAGCGGTAAGGTCTACAAAACCGATGAAAACCCAATGGGTATAAAATGGTTCAAGTTTGATTTTAATGGCGATGAGGGTATTTTCCATTACGAAAATGAACAGGGAGTAAAAGAAATTCCCTTCGGGCTTGGCAAAAATGTTTATGCACAGTTCCCGCAGGACGGATATTCAGATGAAATCGGTGCAAAACCGGGCAACAGACGTTACAGATGTGCTGCGTCTGCCGCATGGCTTCCGAATGATACACTTGATTTAAAAGTTCAGATTATAGATACATATTTCGGAAATTTTGATGCAATTGTTGCATTTAAGGATAATTCGGCAGGAATAAAAATGACAAAGACTGCTGAAGATTTCTTAAGAGAATATGAGGGTATGTGCTGCGGAACGGCAAATTAACAAAAAAGGGATGTAAAAAAAGCCCCACTGAAAATCGAGGATGCAAGTCCTCGATTTTTTGCAAAAACTCAAAGGAGGTATCTCAATAATCACTTTCTTTGTATAAACATTCAAAATCGCAGAGGAAAATCAGACTTTCCTGCGGGGCATTCGTACCCCCTGCAAGCGGAATAATTATACATTAGTTTGAGTTATTGAGACAGGCCCTTTTTTCTCAGTTCTTTAAAAAAACTATTCAATAAATATTTGCAATCTTCTTCCAAAACGCCGCTTTGAATTTCAAAAGTGTGGTTTAGGATGTTTGATTTGCTTAAATCACAATAACCGCCGCAGGCACCGCTTTTGGTGTCATATGCGCCAAATACAACTCTTGGTATCCTTGCGTTAATAACTGCACCGGTACACATAGGGCAAGGCTCTAAGGTGACATAAAGGGTGCAATCCGAAAGCCGCCAGGCACCAAGCTTTTTACAGGCTTTATCAATGGCAATCATCTCTGCGTGAGAGGTTGCCATATTATTTTTTTCGCGTTTGTTATACCCGCGGGAAATGACCTTACCGTCTTTTACTATAACAGCGCCAATCGGCACTTCGCCGATATCATACGCTTTTTTTGCCTGATTTAAGGCTTTTTTCATAAACAAAATATCTTTTTCCATATTTATATTATAGGAAACAAATAAAAATTTGTCAATAAAACAGGCGTTAATTTTGAGGTTACATACTTTGCAGGTCGTTCCCCGCACGATGTAATGCGATGGTTTGTTTTTACAATGATAAAAGGCCGTAGCGACTTGCTACGACCTTTTTTGTCATTTGTAAATTTTGTGTTCGGAAGATTTTTGACATCACCCGATTATTTTGCATAATCAATTGCTCTGGTTTCTCTGATTACGTTAACCTTAATCTGACCCGGATATTCAAGCTCGCTTTCAATACGCTTAACAATATCGTGTGCAATGATTGTAACGTCATCGTCTGAGATTTTTTCAGGCTTAACCAAAATTCTGATTTCACGGCCTGCCTGAATAGCAAATGAATGGTCAACACCGTCGAAATCGTTTGCGATTTCTTCGAGTTTTTCAAGACGCTTGATATAAGTTTCAACATTTTCACGTCTTGCTCCGGGACGGGCTGCTGAAATTGAGTCTGCCGCCTGAATGATAAATGCCAAGGGGCTTTCTGCAACAACATCGCCGTGGTGAGCGTGAACAGCGTGAATGATTTCAGCACTTTCTTTGTGCTTACGCAATATATCAACACCAATTTCAATGTGTGAGCCTTCGATTTCATGGTCAACAGCTTTACCGATATCGTGTAAGAGTCCTGCACGTTTGGCGGTTGTAACATCAACGCCAAGCTCGCTTGCAAGGATTCCTGAAAGCTGTGCAACTTCGATTGAATGCTTCAAAACATTCTGACCGTAACTGGTTCTGAATTTAAGCTTACCTAAAAGCTTAATGATGTCAGGGTGAACACCGTGAACACCTGTTTCAAATGTAGCACGTTCGCCCTCTTCTTTGATAGTAGTATCAACTTCTTTTTTCGCTCTTTCAACGGTTTCTTCAATTCTCGCAGGATGAATTCTTCCATCGCCGATGAGCTTTTCAAGTGCAACTCTTGCAACTTCACGTCTTATCGGGTCAAATCCCGAAATAACTACTGCTTCAGGTGTATCGTCGATAATCAAATCAACGCCTGTAAGTGTTTCCAGAGTTCTGATGTTTCTGCCCTCACGGCCGATAATTCTGCCTTTCATATCGTCGCTGGGGAGCGATACAACAGATACTGTGGTTTCTGCAACATGGTCTGCTGCACATTTCTGAATAGCGGCACTTAAAATATTTCTTGCACGCTTTTCAGATTCTTCTTTTACATTGTTTTCCACATCGCGGATTAAAATTGCAGCTTCGTGGCGGATTTCGCTTTCCATATTTTTAAGCAAATATTCCTTCGCCTCTGCTGCTGACAAACCTGACAATTTCTCAAGTATAGCAATCTCATCTTTAAGTGTTTGGTTAATTTTTTCTTTCAGTTCTTCAGTTTCTTTGATTTTTACATTGAGTAATTCGTCTTTTTTGTCCAAAGCTTCGGTTTTCTTTTCAAGAGATTCTTCCTTCTGCTGAATTCTTCTCTCCTGACGCTGAACTTCCGCTCTTCGTTCCTTTATTTCTTTGTCAATTTCTGACTTTAAGTTTTGTGACTCCTCTTTTGCTTCTAAAAGAAGTTCACGTTTTTTGTTCTCTGCAGCTTTAATTGCGTCGTTAAGTATATTTTTAGCCTGGGCTTCAGCACTACCGATTTCGCCTTCGGCGATTTTTTTACGATATGTGATACCAAGGAAAAATGAGGCAATTACCAAAACGACAGCCACTGCTGAAATAATAACGTAAGGTATATGTAGCACCTCCTATACCGAGTATTAAGTTTTATCATTTATAAAAGAACTTAAAAATTTACACAAAAAGATAATTATATTTTACATTGTTTTTAATAAATTGTCAAGAAAAATAATAAAAACTCTGTTCAAAATTTCAAATTTATGTTATACTGTTTTTACCGATGTGAAAAAGGAGGGATTTTGAGATTATGAAATTTGCTTTGGAAAAAGATTATATAGGCGAAATTGCTTTGCCGGAAAAGTTTTTTGCAGAAACTATGGACAGGCTTGAACCGGATGAGCTTAAAGTGTATCTCAAAATATGCCTTTTTTGCAGACTTTCAAAAGATGATGAGCTTTCGGAACTTGCACAGGCAGCAGGAGTAAATGACGGCGAAATGCTTTATATTATGTCATCTCTGGAGAAAAAAGGTCTTATTAAGGTTTCAAAAACAGGAATTAAGCTGAAAGGTGCCGATAACGCACCTAAAAAATCTTTAAGTCCCGATGAATTCTCGGATGATGAAACAAACGATGTTAAAATTATTGCGTCAGCCGCGGAACGTGCGTTCGGAAAATTGCTTTCCCATGCAGATTTAAACTCAATTATGGGAATTTATAAGTTTATTGAACTTCCGGCAGAGGTTTTCGTGCTTGCGATTGATTATTGCAGTGCTCTCGGTAAAAAGAACTTTAACTATATAGAAAAAACTCTTGTTTCGTGGAAAGAGGCGGGAATTGTTTCTGCGGAATCTGCACACGAGTATTTGAGAATTAAAGAAGAAAATGAGCAATATTACGAAAAATTAAAGCTAAAGCTCGGTATTTACGGCTTCAGTCTTACGAAAAAGCAGAAAGAATTTGTCGATAAGTGGAAAAAAGATTTCACCGTTGAACAGATTGTCGAGGCTTGCGAAAAAACTATCGACGGAACAGGCAAAATATCATTTGCCCATACTGATAAAGTGCTTTATAATCCTGATTATACATATGATGGCGGCAGTGCCGCAAAGGTTATAAAGGCAACAAGATTCAGTAATTTTAATCAAAATCATTCTGATTATGACAGCGTTGAACAAAAGGCATTGGAAAAACTTATGAAAAGAAAGAAGGGGGATTAAATGGCATATTCAAAAAGAATACTGAATAAGGTAACAAACGACTTTCAGGATAAAAGAAATGCAGCAAAGCAGCTTGTGCAGCAACGTGAAATTGAAATATATGAAAAAATCCCCGAAATCGAAAAAATTGATACCGAATTGAGAAAACTGGGTTTGCAACTTACAAAGAGTGTTATAAGCGGTTCTGACGTTGAAAAATCTATTGAAAAAATCCGTAAAGAGAGCCGAAAACTTAATGAAATAAAGTGTGAAGAACTGGTAAAACACGGCTATGCTCCGGACTATCTTCTTATTAAATATAATTGCGACTTATGCAAAGACGAAGGGTATATTGACGGCGTTATGTGCAAGTGCTTTGAAAGAACACTCAAGGAGGAGGCTTATAAATACTCAAATCTTCCTTTGATAATGGACAGCAGAACCTTTGATGATTTTAATCTGGACTTTTATCCTGAAGATGGTTCTGAAATGTCGCCAAGAAAAATTATGACAGCAGTTTTTGAATATTGCAGGGATTATGCAGAGGAATTTAATTCTGAAAGTGAAAATTTGTTTCTGTACGGCGGAACGGGACTCGGAAAAACATTTATTTCAAGCTGCATAGCTAAAGCCGCACTTGAAAAGGGCTATAGCGTATTTTATCAGCCTGCATATAAAATTTTCCCGATATTTGAAGAACTTCGTTTCGGTGACAGGGATAAAGATATATTAAGAATGCAGACGGATGAAATTTTCAAAACAGACCTTCTTATTGTTGATGACCTTGGAACTGAGCTTACAACTGCATATACTGCAGAAGTGTTCTTTGATTTGCTAAACAGCAGAATAAATGATAAAAAGCAGACGATAATTAATACCAATTTGTCACTTGCCGATGTTCAAGGGGTTTATTCCGAAAGAATAACATCAAGAATTCTCGGTAATTTCACCCAGCTTAAGTTTTACGGTGAGGATATAAGGGCAAATTTGAACAGCTGAGTTCACACTAAAAAATAAAAAAACTTTTAAAAAAGCCTTGACAAAAGATTTTTGGTGTGGTATCATATACAAGTCGCGTTTGAAAAACGCATAAAAAAACAAAAAAGTTTAAAAAACTTTTGAAAAAAGTATTGACAAAAAATAAATTTTGTTGTATACTGAATGAGTTGCGTGCAGCG
>CAZBJD010000037.1:0-13753 GCA_964492155.1 uncultured Eubacteriales bacterium | reverse complement strand
TTGATATGTCAGATGCAGGTGCACAGGTTCACTTTAAGGCTATGCGTAAGCTTGCTAAAGAACATTCATGTGAAAAAGTTGGTGCAGATATCCGTAAGCTTTATAGCTGGAGTGATGAGGACAAACTCATTAACAACTAATCGAAGGAGATTTATATATGGTTAGTGATTCATTAAAAAAAGGACCTCAGAATGCTCCCCACAGAGCACTTTATCACGCTCTTGGGTTAACGCAGGAGGAGATAGAAAGACCTATTGTAGGTATCGTAAGCTCATATAACGAAATCGTGCCCGGTCATATGAATATCGACAAAATTGTGGATGCCGTAAAGCTTGGGGTTGCGATGGCAGGAGGAACACCTGTTGTATTTCCTGCAATCGCAGTATGCGACGGTATTGCAATGGGACACAAGGGAATGAAATATTCTCTTGTTACCCGTGACCTTATTGCAGATTCAACAGAGGCTATGACGTTGGCACACGGCTTTGATGCACTTGTTATGGTGCCCAACTGCGATAAAAATGTTCCGGGACTTTTAATGGCGGCGGCAAGGACAAATCTTCCTACGGTATTTGTCAGCGGCGGTCCCATGCTTGCAGGTCATATTGACGGCAAAAAAACAAGCTTTTCTTCAATTTCGGAAGCGGTAGGCGAGTTTAACGCAGGTAAAATCACAGAAGAAAAGCTTTATGAATATGAATGTAAAACATGTCCTACCTGCGGTTCGTGCTCGGGAATGTATACTGCAAATTCTATGAACTGCTTAACAGAAGCACTTGGTATGGGGTTAAAAGGCAACGGAACAATCCCGGCAGTGTATTCATCAAGAATTGAACTTGCAAAACATGCAGGTATGGCAGTGATGGAACTTGTAAGAAAAGACATCCGTCCCCGCGACATTATGACAAAAGATGCGTTTTATAATGCGTTGACCGTAGATATGGCACTTGGCTGCTCTACCAACAGTATGCTTCATATTCCGGCAATTGCTCACGAATGCGGAATTGAGATAAACCTTGATATTGCAAACGATATAAGTGCAAAGACTCCGAATTTGTGCCATTTGGCACCTGCAGGAAGAACTTACATTGAAGAACTGGACGAAGCAGGCGGAGTTTACGCTGTTATGAACGAGCTCAACAAAAAAGGTCTTATTAATTGTGATTGTATTACTGTTACAGGTAAAACAGTAGGTGAAAACATAAAAGGTTGCTCAAATACAAATCCTGAGGTTATAAGACCGATTGAAAATCCCTACAGTGAAACAGGCGGAATTGCTGTACTCAGAGGAAATCTTGCACCTGACGGCAGCGTTGTAAAACGCTCTGCAGTTTTACCAGAAATGCTTGTGCAT
This sequence comes from uncultured Eubacteriales bacterium, assembly GCA_964492155.1. Taxonomy (GTDB): domain Bacteria; phylum Bacillota; class Clostridia; order RGIG6154; family RGIG6154; genus RGIG2094. The sequence continues at coordinate 12,399 of CAZBJD010000037.1, read as the reverse complement.
GAAGGTCCTGCAAGAGTTTTTGAGTGCGAAGAAGATGCACAAAAAGCTATTAATGAAGGGAAAATTAACCCCGGTGATGTGGTTGTTATCCGCTACGAAGGTCCAAAAGGCGGACCGGGTATGCGTGAAATGCTTAATCCCACATCTGCAATTATGGGGATGGGACTCGGCTCAAGTGTCGCACTCATTACCGACGGCAGATTTTCCGGTGCAACAAGAGGAGCGTGTATTGGCCATGTTTCACCTGAGGCTGCAAGCGGCGGTATGATAGGAATAGTAAAAGAGGGGGATATTATAAGCATTAATATTCCTGAAAACAAACTTGAGCTTAAAGTGTCGGATGATGAAATTAATGAGCGTATGAAAAACTTTGTTCCTAAAACAAAAGAGCTTTCAGGATATTTAAAGCGTTATGCTGCTTTGGTTTCAAGCGGTGCTGAAGGAGCTGTTTTAAATTGAATAAATTAAAGGAATTGTCAATGCGGATACACGCAGTTTCTGTTATGCGTGATTTGCTTGATGATGAGGTAATAAAAAAACTCACTGCTTTTATTGATATTTCAGATGAGGCATCAATCCAACAAAAAATTGATGCCTGTACTGAGTTTGTTTATACGCTTTATATGTCGGGGACTGATAATTTAAGCAGGTACGTGCAGAAAATTGTGTTTGAAAGCGAAAATGTTTATGTGAAAGAACGAGGAAAGGGCAAAAGTCCATCTTGCTTGCTTGAAAACAGTCTTTGCGAAGATTTGAAAACCTTTGAAGAAATAGCATCGCTTTCCCCGGGTGATTTTGCAGAAATCTATAACGAATACAACTTTTTGCCGAAATGGTGTTCAGAAAAAACGAATATCAGTTCAGAATACTTAAAGCGTGTAGACAAAATTGAAAAATACGGATACGGAATATATGCAAAATATATAATGTTTTATATAGATGAAACAAATCATATTGTTCCGGTGTGCAATCCTGATACAACAAGGCTTTGTGATCTTATTGATTACAAACGTGAACAGGATATAATTATTGATAATACCAAAGCACTGCTTTTTGGTAAGCCTGCGGCAAATGTATTGCTTACAGGTGATGCGGGAACAGGAAAATCTTCAACAATTAAAGCGGTTGTAAACGAGCTTTGCAGCGAGGGCTTAAGAATTATTGAAATCCGTAAAGAGCAGCTTCATTCAATTCCGAAAATATTAGATGAACTTACTCAGAATCCGTTGAAGTTTATTTTGTTCATTGATGACCTTTCTTTTACCAAAGATGACGATAATTTCAGTGCGTTAAAGGCAATCTTAGAGGGTTCGGTTTCTGCAAAATCGGGAAATGTGGTAATATACGCAACGAGTAACCGGCGTCATCTGGTAAAAGAAAACTTTTCTGACCGTGAAGGTGACGATGTGCATTTTAACGATACTCTTCAGGAGATTTTGTCGCTGTCCGAACGCTTTGGAATTCAGCTTACATTTAACAGACCTGATAAGGCAACATACCTTGATATTGTGCACAATCTTGCAGATAAAAACGGAATTGAGTACAATCGGGGAAAGCTTGATATTGCTGCCGAAAAGTTTGCTTTGAAAAGAGGAACGCGTTCTGCCCGTGCAGCAAAGCAGTTTATAGACTCAATCATTGCAGGAAATAATGAAATTATTGTATAGTTTTTTTACAAATCGGCATAAAATATTGACAAAACAATGAATTCATTGTAAAATAGTTGAAAAAATGAAAGGAAAAATCGAATGACTGTTAATTTCTTTGCACTATACATTATTAATATTCTAATTAGCATAATTATTATCGGTTATGCTTATTTGTGTATGAAAATGTTGCGTGTGAGTAGAAATTTCAGTTGATTTTCTGAATAATTTTTATAAAAGTATCCAAAATCTCACTTGTAACATCAAGTGGGATTTTTTATTTTCAAAAAGGAGGTCAAAAAATGGATAATGAGTTAGTTCTGGTTGCTGACGGTGATAGCCGAATTCGCAATCTTATAAGCATTACGCTAAAAGCTCATGACTATAAGTGCATCACGGCGAACGGCGGTGAAAGTGCCATTCTATCGGCCTCGTCAAATAACCCCGATATTATACTTTTGGATTTAGGATTACCTGATATGGACGGAACGGAAGTTATACGCAAAATCCGCTCATGGTCGGACGTTCCGATTATTGTAATCAGTGCAAGAAAGGAAGACCATGATAAGGTTATGGCACTTGATGCAGGAGCCGACGATTATCTTACAAAACCATTTTCTGTTGAAGAACTTCTTGCAAGACTCCGCGTAATGGAACGCAGGTATTCTCATATGTCAAACAATGCAGGTGATTCTTCTGTCTTTAAAAATGGCGGTTTAACTATCGATTACGCATCAAACTGTGTGTTTATGAACAACGAAGAAATTCATTTGACACCCATTGAATATAAGTTGTTGTGTATGCTTGCTCAAAACATCGGAAAAGTTTTAACACATACATTTATTACAAAGGAAATCTGGGGTAACAGCTGGGATAACAATATTATGACCTTAAGAACATTTATGACTACCTTAAGAAAGAAAATCGAAAAAACTCCCGATTTACCGGAGTATATTCACACTCATACCGGAGTTGGCTACAGAATGGTGAATGTTGATAATTGATTATAAGTCTGAAAGTTGTTGAAAATACGGCTTTCGGATTTATTTTTTGTTGATTTAATTAAATTTTTGTTGTATAATTAAATCATACGTTTTATCATCGAAAAATGTGTATTTTGATTTTACTTCGGGAAAAGGACGGAAAAATGTTTAAAAAATTTATAGGTTATTATAAGCCGCACAAAAAAATGCTGGCATTTGATATGCTTGCATCTCTTTTAATATCAGTTATCGGAATGGTATACCCCATGGTTACCAACAGTATGCTGAACATTTACATACCGCAGAAAATGTATTCAACTATCGTACTTGCAGGTGTTGTTGTGCTTGCTTTGTATGCTTTGCGTATGCTTCTTCGCTATTTTGTGCAGTATTACGGTCATATGATTGGTGTAAAAATGCAGTCACAGATGCGTATTGACCTTTTTGAACACCTGCAGAAGCTGCCGTATAAGTTTTATGATAATAATGAAACAGGCAGAATTATGACACGTATTACAAGCGATTTATTTGAGGTGTGCGAGCTTGCTCATCACGGCCCCGAAAATTTATTAATCAGCAGCGTAATGATAATACTTTCATTTTCATATCTTTTTACCATCGACTGGATATTGACACTTATAATATTTACATGTGTACCCATTCTTGTTGTGGTAACGATTAATTTGCGTAAAGCAATGAAACGTGCTTTTAATGACCGCCGCAAAAGTAACGCAACAATAAATGCGGCTGTTGAAAGCAGCATTACAGGCATAAGAGTAACTAAAGCGTATACCAATGCTGACGGAGAAATTGTGAAATTCAAAAAAGGCGATGAGGAGTTTGTCAAGGCTTCAAAAAGTGCATATAATGCCATGGCGAAATTTCATTCTTCAACCTCTTTTGTAACAGATGTATTTAATGTGTTTATCCTTATTGCGGGCGGTTTATTCTTGTATTCGGGAAGAATTTCATTTGGAGATTATTCCACATTTATTGTTTCGGTAAATCTGTTTATCAGCCCTGTTAATACGTTGATAGGCTTTATGGAGCAGTTCCAGAACGGTGTCAGCGGATTTAAACGTTTTGTGGAAATTATGGAAGAAGAACCCGAAACTGACTTACCGGGTGCGAAAGAGCTGAAAAACGTTCAGGGGATTATCGAGTTTAAAAATGTTTCGTATTCTTATGACCTTACCAAAGAAGTTCTTCACAATATTAATTTAAAGCTCGAAAAAGGACGCAAGCTTGCACTTGTAGGGCCTTCGGGTGGAGGAAAAACCACACTTTGCCATTTGCTTCCCAACTTTTATAAGCTTGAGGATTCAAAAGGCTCGATTATGATTGACGGAACAGATATTAAAGAACTTACGTTAGAGTCTGTTCGACGCAGCATTGGTATTGTTCAGCAGGATGTGTTCTTGTTTGCGGGTACAATCCGTGAAAATATTTTGTACGGAAGACCAAGTGCAACTGATGAAGAAATGTATGAAGCGGCAAAGAGAGCAAATATCCATGACTATATTATGTCGCTGAAAGACGGGTATGACACAGAAATAGGTGAGCGCGGTGTTAAGCTTTCAGGCGGACAGAAACAGCGTATCAGTATTGCCCGGGTGTTTTTAAAAGACCCTGCAATTCTTATTCTTGATGAGGCGACAAGTGCACTGGATAACACAACAGAGGTTTATATTCAGCAGGCACTGGACGAACTTTGCAAAGGAAGAACAACATTGGTTGTTGCCCATCGGTTATCCACTATCCGCAATGCAGACGAAATTGTGGTGGTTATGGATGGAAAAATAACAGAGCGGGGGTCTCACGAAGAACTTATTGAAAACGGCGGTACATACAAGGATTTGTATGCACTGCAGTTCCGTGATAATGATTTTTTTGAATGTAATTAATACGTATATGTGATAATAAGAGGGTGATTATTTTGAGTATTTTAAAAGAAAAATATGGTGAGTATTGCGGGAAAGAAGTATTTGCATTTACACTTTCAAACAAAGAACTTAAGGCTGAAATAATAACTTTGGGAGGAATTATCACAAAGCTTATTTATAAAGATACCGATGTGGTTTTGGGAAGAGATACTTTAAAAGAATATGAAGAAAACAGGGGCTGTCTTGGTGCTTTAATCGGTAGAAATTCCAATAGAATAGAAAATTCGGAATTTGAGCTTAACGGGAAAATATATAAACTTTATGCAAATAATGGCAGAAACAATCTTCACGGAGGTAAAATTGGTTTTGATAAAAAAGTGTGGGATGCCGAAATTGCAGACGGCGATGAACCTTCGCTTATATTAAGATTAACAAGTCCCGATGGTGAGGAAGGCTTCCCGGGGGAAGTTAAGGTTAAGGTAACATATACCTTAACAAATGATAATGCAATTAAAATTCATTATGAAGGCGAAACCAATCAGGACACCGTTTTAAATATGACAAATCACTCATATTTCAATTTAAACGGTCATAACAGCGGAGTGGTTGACGGTCATAAGCTTTGGCTTGACAGTGGGTTTTATACTCCAAATACTGATGAATGTATGCCCTATGGAGAAATTCATTCGGTAAAAGGAACACCCTTTGATTTTTCAACTGATGAAACTATGGGAGAGCGTTTTAAATCAGATTTCGGGCAAATTAAAATGTTTAACGGATTTGATCATAATTTCGCAATATCGGGAAGCGGATACAGATTGGCAGCAAGATTAACAGGTGATAAAACAGGAATTCAGATGGAAATGTATACTGACTGTAAGGGAGTTCAGATTTATACTGCAAATGCTTTGAATTCAGAAAGAGTGTGTAAAGCCGGTGCGGTCTATGGAGTTCATCACGCGGTATGCCTTGAAACTCAGGATTTCCCCAACAATCTTAAATTTTCGCATTTTCCAAGTTCGGTTTTAAGAAAAGGAGAAAAATACGACACCACAACAACTTATAAATTCAAGTAAAAAAACAGCTGACTTATGTCAGCTGTTTTTTGGTATTCATTTCACAATAAAAGACCGCCCCACTTATGGGGCAGCCTGTAATAGTTATGCGGTTGGCAAACCGTTTCGGCACGCCTTGAGGCACCGCCAACATAATAGCCTTATAGGCTTAGTGCATGCCATCGGTTTTACAGGTGGTTATGACTTATTTAGTTCCGAAAATTCTGTCACCCGCATCACCAAGACCGGGAACAATATAGCATTTTTCGTTTAAGCCTTCATCAACGTTTGCACAGTAAATTTCAATGTCGGGATGAGCTTCTGAAAGGGCTTTAATACCTTCGGGAGCTGCAATAAGACACAGGAATTTAATCTGCTTTCCGCCGTATGATTTAATCTGAGTAATTGCGTCAATAGCAGAGCCGCCTGTTGCCAGCATTGGGTCAACAACAACGATTAAACGTTTGTCAATATCGGGCGGAAGCTTGCAGTAATACTCGTGGGGAAGCATAGTTTCTTCATCACGATACATACCGATGTGTCCAACCTTTGCGGATGGAACAAGGTTGAGCATTCCGTTAACCATTCCAAGACCTGCACGCAAGATAGGAACGATTGCAATATCTTTACCCATAATCATTTTTTGCTTTGTCTTTTTGATGGGAGTTTCAATTTCAACTTCTTCTAAAGGCAAATCTCTGAGTGCTTCAAAACACATAAGCATTGTGATTTCTTCAACCAACTCGCGGAATTCTTTGTTGGTGGTTGTTGTCTGTCTTAAAATTGTAGTTTTATGCTGAATAAGCGGATGATCAAATTTAATAACATTACCCATGGTGTTCTCCTATTCTTCGCTTTTAGCTTTTGAAACCAATAAATTTGTTAAAATACCGAGAATTAAAGCGCAAGCGATTGATGTAATTGTAATCCGTCCGAAGCTTATGGTAAGTCCGCCGATACCTGTAATAAGGATAACTGCTACAACAAAGAGGTTTTTGTTATCACCAAGATTAACCTTCTGAATCATTTTAAGACCTGAAACCGCAATAAATCCGTAAAGCGAAATACAAACACCGCCCATTACGCAGTTAGGAATTGTAGCAAGGAAGGTAACAAAAGGAGCAACAAAAGATGCAACGATTGCAAGGATTGCTGTTGTGAGAATTGTAATAACAGAAGCATTGCCGGTGATAGCAACGCAGCCTACAGATTCACCATATGTTGTGTTGGGGCAACCGCCGAAGAAAGCACCAACTATTGAACCGACGCCGTCGCCCAAAAGTGTTCTGTGAAGACCGGGTTCTTCCAAAAGGTCTTTATCAATAATTGAACTTAAATTCTTATGGTCGGCAATGTGTTCTGCAAATACAACAAATGCAACAGGAATGTATGCAACTGCAACAGTTGCAATATAGCCGGCATCAATTTCTTTAACGCCCTTTAACGCCTGAACAAATGTAAAGTCGGGATACCACTGCATATTGGAAAATGCTGAAAAATCAATAACCATTAAAGCCTGATTTCCGGTTTTCATACCGATTAATGTAAAAATAACAGCTAAAATATAGCCTGCAACAATACCGATAATGAAAGGAATAAGCTTTGCCATTTTCTTGCCGTAAACCGAGCAAAGAATAACAACAGCCAAAGTAACAAGACCGCAGATGATACAAACGTAAGGCGAAGCGACAGAAACACCGTCAACCATAACCTTACCAACCTGAAGGTCGCTGATAGCAGCGCCTGCAAGAGAAAGACCGATTAAAGCAACAGTTGGTCCGATAACAACCGGAGGCATAAGCTTGTTAATCCAGTTAACACCTGCGATTTTAATAACAATTGCAATAATAACATAAACAAGTCCTGCAAAAATTGCACCGATAATAAGACCTGCATAACCTGCGGCAGTTGAAACACTGCCTGCAAATGCAGCAAACATAGAACCGATAAAAGCAAAGGAAGAACCAAGAAAAACAGGGCTCTTGAACTTTGTGAATAAAAGATACACAATAGTACCTACACCTGCACCGAAAAGTGCTGCTGAATGGCTCATTCCATTACCGATAATTGCAGGAACTGCAATGGTTGCGGCAAGAATTGCCAGAAGTTGCTGCAGTGCGAACACAAACAGCTTGCCGAATGACGGCTTGTCGTTTACATTGTAAACTAATTTCATTTCCATAACCTCCGAAATCTTTTTTTCGATGAAATCGGTCAAATTTCATCATTAATATTACTATATCGCAAATCGGGGTGCTTTGTCAATAGAATAATTTGATAATTTGAAAGTTTTTACACAACAAAAACAAAATGACGTGATTTATTCACGTCACTAAAAAATATGGTATACGGGAAACTTTTCTTTAAATAATTTATATCTTAAATAATCGTCGAGTATCACCGCGACAATTGCGACAAATACCCATATTACTGAATATGGTAAACAGATTTGACCCATAAGATTAAATGGCATATCAGTATAGTCCCATACGTTAAGCTTTAGCCATATATTTAAAATAAGTCCTGCAAATAACTCGGAAACTGTAATCAAAACTGAACCAATCAAGCCTTGCAATATCAGACTCAAATTGTAATCAAAAAGTTCGTTTATAAGTCCGATTTCCACAAACACTATTCCTCCGAGTATAAACATACTTATATGGCTGTATCCGCGAAACAAAACTTCGGTAATTACATAAGCAATACCACCGCATACAAATAGAATTAAATGTTTTTTGATATTTTTCATTAAATCACCCTTTAAATAATATAATTTAATTCATATCTGTATGACAAATTAAAGGCAGGTTCAGACCTGCCTTTAAACTATTCTTTGGTTCCTGTATACCCGGGAACTTTATAATAAAATTTGCCTATGCGGAGAGCATCGCTGTATTTAAGCTCTTTTGTAACGCCGCCAATAGTTTCTCTCATAAAAATATCCCATAGTTTATCAATTGAAGATGCTCTTACCGTGAACATAAGATTCACATTGGATTCCTCGTTAATATAAAGTGCAGTACCCTGTATGCCTATTCCTGAATAAAGTCCATACCCTTCAGTATTACCGCCGTTGATTGTTTTTATGGCAACTGCTTGCGGGCGTCCGCCGAATTCTTCAGATTTTATGCCAAGAATATATAAATCGGAATGGTCATTTAAAATGGCAACGTCGCCACGCTCGGGATTCAAGTTTTTGGCCCATACTTTTTGTCCGTGGAGTTCGCATGGAATAACGGAGCAGAAATCACCGCCGCCGTTTGTGCAGGCAACATTGTCAAAATATACTTTTGAACCCTCAACAGTGTTAAAATACATACCCGCGCATTGTGTATGCAAGTCACGCATCACAACACACCTTTTTGCAGAGTGCTCAATAAATCTGAAATAACCGAAGAATTTTTCCCAGGTGAACACGTTTTTAAATGTAATATGCTCATCGGAGTCCCCGTTTACCACAAACAAGCCTTTGTTTTTTGCATTTTCAAGATTTTTACCTGAGTAAAAATCGCAGTACATAAAGTCGACAAGCTTGACAGATGAAGGAACTGTGATAGAGTCATTTACAAAGTAATGTCCACAGCCGAAATAAATAGCAGGTTTGCCTGAATTAAATGCTTTTTGAATAGCCTCTGTTGAATCAGTATTGCCGTCACCGCAAGCTCCGAAATCATCAACAAATGCAATATCGTCTTTACAAGTAACCTTAAATTCTTCAGGAACACTTTCGTAGGGAAGCTTAAGTGATTTTCTATCTTTATTAAACAGATTATAAACAACATCAGAGGTCCAGATTTCTTTTATAATCGGGTCAAAATGATCGCAATTTGAACCAATAATTAACGGCCATTGGTATCCTTTTGTGGTTACATTATTTATGTACGCGTCACCATCGGCAATAGTAACACATCCTTTGCCACCTTCAATATTACAAACAAATTCAGAGTCAAAAATCGCTGCCTGCGAGGAAAAACCATCTATTCTTATCGGGTTTGAACCGTTGTAGCTTTTCATATTCCTTATTATGATATTTGAGTCTGTGGCAAGAAACCCTGTTTGATTTTGATTTTCAAGCTCAATATTTTCAAATACAACCGGAGCATAAGAATCACGCATTTTTACACCATAATCAAAACCTGTAACAGAAATATTGGTAAAAACACCTTCCATACCGCGGTCAAGATGAATACCTGCATAACCGCGATAGTTTTCATCACTTGATCTGATAGCAACATTTCTTACAGCACCGCTGTTGCTTGAATGAAACCTTAAGCCCACAGCACCGGGATTACCTTTTCCGCAATCAATTGTAATGTCCATCAGGGAGTTTGTTTGTGCAATGTTGGATTTTTCCATTCTGAAATATGAAAGAATTGGTTTTGAATTTCCGAATTCAAAGCCATTACAGTTATCTTTAAGCTTTATAACGGTTGAATTTTTTTCTTCGCCTCTGATATAAATCTTGCGACTGCATTCCATCAATCTCTTTCCGTTAAATACATTTCTCAAATTTTCAAGGGAGTGACCGATTGTGCCTGATACAAGATAAGTTCCTTTCGGGAAATATATAATTCTTGTGTCGGGCAGATCTTCGGGGAAAATAACATTGAGCGTACCATTATTTTTTCTTATCTCGAAGCTTATGCGAGCGTTAGGGTCGCTTAACGCATTAAGGTCGTCAATAGCTTTTTGAATACCATTAACATCCCTGATTAAAATATCATCAAGTGCACGGCAAAGGGCTTCTGTGCAATCCTCTTTGCCGGTGTTGTCACAAAAGTAAGGTGCTTTTGTAACATCAACCAATATTTCTTTTAAATTTTTGGGCAGTATCATATAAATTCCTCCAAAATGCAATTTTAGGTAATTATATAACAAGTCAATTGTTCTATCAATGAAAAAAATAAAGATTTTTTTGAACAAAATAAAGTTTTTAAGCAATTTTTAAAATATAATCAAAATCTGCAAATATTACAAAAGCTTAAAGTGATTTTTTCTTGATTCGAGAATTTTTTCACTTCGAAGCTTGCTTATCTCGGCAGAAAGTCCGCTTCTGTCAACTTCCAAAAAGTCTGCAAGCTCCTGACGGTCATATGGAATTGTAAAACTGCCTGCACCTACCTTTTTCGACTGAAGATAAAGATAGGTTAAAAGCTTTTCTCTTGTGGTACGCTTTGAAGTAATTTCTGCCTTTTGATTTAATAAAACATTTTTTGTTGCAACAACCTTTAAAAGATTAAAAATCATCTGATTATGAAATCCACAGGCGTTTGAGCAGCCGGAAGTAATCTTTTTGCAATCAATCAAAAGAATTTCTGTACTTTCGGAAGCAACTATATCAAATGGAATTACAGAACCTGAGCAGGCAAATGCCTCGCCGAAAAGTTCTGCAGGAAAAATTGAAGTTACAATGCTTCTGTTTCCGTAGTAATCTGTACGTTCAAGCTGAGCTTTGCCCGAAAGTACAATGCCGATGTGTGTTACATATTCGCCTTCGGAAAGAATAATATCCTTTTTGTTAAAAAATGCTGCCTTTGCATCAAAGCAGGAAAGCAGGGAAGAAAGGTCATTATCTGCAATATTATTAAAAAGCGGACACTTTCTTAAAATTTCAAAATGTTTTTTCATATTTTTCTCCTTTTGTTGAAAATTCAACATACTTTATAAAAATATTATAGTATACTTTAGCCATAAAATCAAGGAGGAAAAATGAATGATAAGAAAGATAATTAAAATAGACGAAGAAAAATGTAACGGATGCGGAGCATGTGCGGCAGCGTGCCATGAAGGTGCAATTGAGATGATTAACGGAAAAGCCGTGCTTACACGCGAGGACTATTGCGACGGACTTGGCGATTGCCTTCCTGCTTGTCCGGTTGACGCTATTTCATTTGAGGAAAGAGAAGCACCCGCATATAATGAAGCTGCGGTTATGGCGGCTAAAAAACAACAGGAAAAACCTTTGCCTTGCGGATGCCCGGGTACAAACTCAAAAAGCATTGCAAGAGAAAATGTGCTTGAGGTAAGTGAGAAAGTATCAAGTCAATTAAATCAGTGGCCTGTTCAAATAAAGCTTGTCCCTGTAAATGCACCTTATTTTGATAACGCAAATCTTTTGATTGCGGCAGATTGTACTGCTTATGCATATGGCAATTTTCACAACGAATTTATCAGAAATCACATTACGCTTATTGGTTGTCCAAAGCTTGATGAGGGTGATTACAGTGAAAAGTTGACACAGATTATTTCAAATAATAACATTAAAAGCGTTACCATTGTGCGTATGGAAGTGCCTTGTTGCGGAGGCATTGAAAATGCCGCAAAATCAGCCCTTCAGGCAAGCGGAAAGTTTATACCGTGGAGAGTAGTTACAATATCAACCGACGGAAAAATATTGGATTAAATGTTGAATATTTTGTCAAGGTGTGATACAATAAAACTCACGGAGGTATTTTGAAATGTATATAACAAATGATATTAAATATATTGGTGTAAATGACCATGAAATTGACTTATTTGAGGGTCAATACATTGTGCCAAACGGTATGGCATATAATTCTTATGTGATTATTGATGAAAAAATAGCCGTTATGGATTCGGTTGATGCACGCTTTGGCGATGAGTGGCTTGAAAACTTAAGAAATGAAATCGGCGAAAGAAAACCTGATTATTTAATAGTTCAGCATATGGAACCTGACCATTCTGCTAATATCGTAAGCTTTGTAAATGCTTATCCTGATGCAAAAATTGTATCTTCGGTAAAAGCGTTTTCTATGATGAAAAACTTTTTCGGCGATGATTTTAAAGAAAAACAGGTGGTTGTAGGAGAGGG
>CAZBJD010000036.1:0-14134 GCA_964492155.1 uncultured Eubacteriales bacterium | reverse complement strand
TTGTTTCAACAACGTCTTCATTCAAACCAAGGTTTAAGATTGTGTCCATCATACCAGGCATTGAAGCTCTGGCACCTGAACGAACTGAAACGAGAAGCGGATTTTCTTTATCTCCGAACTTTTTGCCGCAGATAGCTTCCATTTTTACGATATTTTCCATAATCTCTGCCTGAATTTCAGCATTGATTTTACGGCCGTCTTCATAGTACTGAGTACAAGCTTCAGTTGAAACAGTAAAGCCCTGAGGAACAGGGAGACCGATTTTTGTCATCTCAGCAAGGTTAGCACCTTTACCACCGAGAAGCTCACGCATTGATGCGTCGCCTTCTGAGAATAAGTAAACGTATTTTTTACTCATTATTTACCCTCCTAATATTTTATCAGAAGTATTATACTCTTTTTTGTCCAATTTGTAAAGAGAAACCATATAATAAAATGTTTTTAAATTTCCAAAACAGTCAAATTGCGTCATTTTTGAATTTATTTTTTTGCTTAATCTTCCATATATTGACTAAATACGGCATGGTATTGTATAATGAATTTAAAGTCAAATTTCATAACGACAGTCCCTTGTGCGAAAGGAGCTTTTAGATAATTTGGCACAAAAATTAACATATTATTACAAGAAAAGGTATTATGAACGATGAAAAAACGAACTATTCTTATTTCTGCCGCAGTTGTTCTGGTGCTTGGTATAATTGCAGTTTTCAACTTTCCGAGACCGATTACAGCACTGCATATAAATTCAGGTACTGTAAGGCTTGAAAGCGATATGTCAAAAGCACTGAATATAAACGTTAAGCCAGAAAAGGCGTATTCATTTCAATATAAACTTGTAAGCGACAACGAATTTGTTGCATTTTGTGAGAGCAATTGTGTATATGCAGTAAACGAAGGGGAAACTTATGTTTATGCCATATCATCAGACGGAAAGACGGTAAGCAACAAGATCAAAGTTATTGTCAGCAACGATATTTTTGAAATTGCTTCACTGATTTTGTCCGATGAAGACAATTCTTCACAAAAAGATTCCGAAGCGGAAATAACAGTTGAAAAAATTAATCAGATAACAGACGGCACCATTGCAAAAACCGATATAAGCACCGCCCCGAAAACAAGTTCCGAAGAAATACCCGAGCCGGCACAGAGCGACCAATCCGATATAGTTTACGTTACCGCATCGGGAACAAAGTTCCATTCCGCTGCCTGTTCATATGCGAAAACCGCCTCCCCTATTCCGCGAAGTGAGGCGATTTCCGAAGGAAAGACACCTTGCAAAAAGTGCAATCCGTAATTATATTTTACTCAATTTTTGAGTAAAAGCCAATACTCAATTTCAGAGTATGTTATTCTCTTTTTAGTAAATACTACAAAAGGGAATAATTATGGATTATAGAAAAAGATTAAGGAATCTTCGCGAAGATAACGATTTCTCACAAGCAGAAATCGGTAAAGTGATTCAAAAATCTCAACAGGGATATAGCCACATTGAATCAGGCAGAGCAGAATTGAAAATTGACGATTTGATTGCTTTATGTAAATTTTATAATGTAAGCTCTGATTATATTATCGGCTTATCCGACAAACCAAAGAAATAACATCAAGGCGGTGTTGTTATATGCGATTGAAAGATTTACGCGAAGATGCAGATGTAAAACAAAAGGACTTGGCTGAATATCTTCACATCAAGCAAAACAAACATTAACAGCATGAAAATGAGCAAAGGCAATTACCCATTGAATTTCTGATTGCTCTTGCAAAATATTACAATGTATCAACAGACTGCATTTTTAGGTATTTCAAACAAAAAGTAAAACGGAAGCGTTGGCTTCCGTTTTTTATTTCCCGGGAAATTATTTAAAATATATAGTCACTTCTCCCATTTCTTCATTCCATGAAACCATTGCTCCAAGTCCTTCTGCAACAAATCTTACCGGAACATAAACCAAATCGTCTTTAACAACCGGATAAACGCTTAATTTGGAAAACTTGTCATTTATAACTGCATTGGTATCCATCACCCACAGAGAAATCTTGTCACTTCCAAGAGTAATATCTGCTCTGCCATAACCATCGGATTCGTCAAATATCATTTTGCCGCCCATTTTTTCAACCACAAATTCTGCAGCAATCATAATCGTTTCATTTTCTTCAAGTAAAGGAGTTGCTTCAATCTGCTCGCCGTTTAATTCGGCAGTATTGCTCTCAATCTTCATTACAAGCTTGTTTTTATATTTTTCAACACCTTTTTCATAAAACTTAAGTGCTTCTTCCTTTGAAACCGCATAATCATAAAAAGCCAGTTCATCAACCATTCCCAGCATATTGCCCCAGGCTCCTCTGCCTACTTCAAAGGTTTTGTTGTTGTTTGCAATTGTAACATAATCAAAAAGCTCGACCGGAAGGATTTCCGCACTTGAAAGTGCTCCGTCATAATAATAATAAAGAATATTTTTATCAAACACAACTGTAAGATTATGCCATTCGTTTTTGATTGTATCGTGGTTAAAAAGCACTTTTGATGCAAAGGAATAGCTGCCGTATTCAGAGTCCGAAAGCTTGAATGTTATATCGCTTCTGAAAAATGTATAGTTATCGGAAAAATGTATCGAAATCGGTCCCTGTGCCACATCACCGTCTGATGATTCTCTTGACAAAAGCATCGGGTCTGTGGGTGTTGTATCCGAAATGTTAAACCATATTGAAAAAGTAAAAGAATCACGGAGTTTTGTTTGTTCAGAGCCGTACAGAGAAAGATGTCCCCCATTCAATTTAACACCTTTACCTACAATACTTTTATTTTCAAGTGCAAGATTTCCGAATTCAAGTATACTTACATTGCTGTCTGTATCATTTTTCAGTCCGTTTTCAAAACTTGAAACCAGCACTTTGCTCTTAGGGGGTTCAAAAGAACTTTCAAGCTTGAAGGCACAGAAAATCATCAGACATGATATTATAACCATCACAAGTGATATTATAGTTTCTTTTATTCTCATTCCAATCTTCCTTTCAATCTCCTACATTATAGTCATTTATACGTTTTTTGTCAAACTTTTCTGTTGATTTCGGTAAGATTTTGTTGTAAAATCAGTATGAGGTGATAATTTTGATTTTAAATATTACTCCCTTTAACTTAAAGGACACTTTTGAGTGCGGTCAGTGTTTCCGTTGGAACGAAAATCCCGACGGAAGCTACACAGGTGTTGCTCGTAAAAAAGTTCTGAATATAAAAATGTCCGAAAAAAACGCTGTCTTATCAGATGACAGTCCGATATGGAATGATTATTTTGACGCCGAAACTGATTACAACAAAGTTATACGGGATTTAAGCGTTGATGAAGTTATGGTTAAGGCAATCAAAGAATCATCGGGCATAAGAATTTTAAAACAGGAATTTTCCGAAACTGTAATTTCTTTTATAATTTCTCAAAACAACAACATTCCGAGAATTAAGTCCATTATAGAAAATTTATGCAAAAATTTCGGAGAAAATTTAGGCTGCGGTTATTTTTCTTTTCCCGAAATGAAAGTTCTTGCTTCTCTTACCCCCTCCGACCTTGCATTTTTAAAAGCCGGCTACCGGGACAGCTATATTATTGATGCAGCACAAAAACTGTATTTAAATCAGCTTGATTTAAGCGTCATAAAAAACGCCCCAATAGAAGAAGCACGGGCTGAAATTTCAAAAATCAAAGGTGTAGGTCCCAAAGTTGCCGACTGCATATTATTATTTGGTGCCGCCCGCACAGAGGTATTCCCTACCGATGTATGGATGAAGAAAGTTTTAACTCATTTTTATGGGTTTGAAAGCTTAACACCTAAGGAAATAAACCGCTTTGCACAGGAAAAATTCGGAATTTTTGCCGGCTATGCACAGCAATATCTCTTTAACTATGCAAGATTAAACAACATATAACATCTACCTGCGGTTGAGTTTTTAAGTAAATAAAATTTAATTTCCACTGATGGTTGACTTGTTGAAAAATCAGGTGTATAATGATACAATAGTTTATTATATAATATTACATAACAAATTTGAAAGGAAGTAAAAACTATGGAAAGAGTGTACAATTTTTCAGCAGGCCCATCTATGTTGCCTGAAAAAGTATTAAAAATCGCAGCAGAACAGATGCTTAATTATGAAGGCTCCGGTCAGAGCGTTATGGAAATGAGTCATCGATCCAAAGTTTATGATGAAATTATCAAAACTGCTGAGCAGGATTTAAGAGACCTTATGAAAATACCGGACAATTACAAAGTGTTATTTTTACAGGGCGGTGCTTCAACACAGTTCGCTATGGTTCCTTTAAATCTTATGACAAAAAATAAAAAGGCTGACTACGTTATCACAGGTCAGTGGTCTAAAAAAGCTTTCTCTGAAGCAAAAATCTATGGTGAAGCAAGAAAAGTTGCTTCAAGTGAAGACCAGGTATTTAATTACATTCCAAAGCTTGATAAAAGTATGTTCGACCCTGAAGCCGACTATGTTCACACCACTACAAACAATACAATCTACGGCACCAAATATCACACAGTTCCCGACACCGGAAACGTTCCTTTGGTAACAGATATGTCATCATGCATTTTATCTGAACCCGTAGATGTTTCAAAATATGGACTCATTTACGCAGGTGCCCAGAAAAACGTTGGTCCTGCGGGTGTTACAATCGCAATTATCAGAGATGATTTGATTGGCGACGCTATGGACATTACCCCTACAATGCTCAAATATTCAATCCACGCTGACAATGATTCACTTTATAACACTCCTCCCTGCTACGGCATTTACGTTTGCGGTCTTGTGTTCAAGTATCTGAAAGAACTCGGCGGTCTTGAAAAAATGGAACAGATTAACATTGAAAAAGCTAAAATTCTTTATGATTATTTAGATGAATCAAAAATGTTCAGAGGAACTGTTGTAAAAGAAGACCGTTCACTTATGAACGTTCCTTTTGTAACAGATAACGATGAGCTTAACGCTAAATTCATCAAGGAAGCAACAGCTAACGGCTTTGTTAACCTTAAAGGTCACAGAACTGTCGGCGGTATGAGAGCAAGCATTTACAATGCAATGCCTACAGAAGGTGTTATTGCCCTTGTTGACTTTATGAAGAAGTTTGAAATTGATAACAAATAATTTGAGGTGACTTTAAATGTATGATATTTTAACATTAAATAAAATTGCCAAAGTCGGTCTTGATAAGCTTGGCACAAATTACAATATTTCCGACGATGCAAAAAATCCCGACGGTATTTTGGTAAGAAGTGCTGCAATGCACGATATGCAGTTCGGCGACAACTTAAAAGCTATCGCAAGAGCAGGTGCAGGAACAAACAATATTCCTGTTGATAAGTGTGCCGAAGAAGGTATCGTTGTTTTCAACACTCCGGGTGCTAACGCAAATGCCGTTAAAGAACTTGTCATCTGCGGTCTTTTCCTTGCATCGCGTGATATTACAGACGGTGTAAAATGGACTTCAACTCTTAAAAACGAAGGCGATGCCGCTGCAAAATTGGTTGAAAAAGGAAAAAGTCAGTTTGCAGGCCATGAAATCGCAGGTAAAAAGATTGGCGTTATCGGTCTTGGTGCTATTGGTGTTATGGTTGCAAATGCCGCAAAAGGCCTTGGTATGGAAGTTTTGGGCTACGACCCGTATATTTCGGTTGACGCTGCATGGGGCTTGTCACGTTCTATTGTTCACGTTAACAACATTAACGATATTTTCACTCAATGCGATTATATCACAATCCATGTGCCGCTTAATCCGAGCACAAAATACACAATCAACGCCGACACACTTGCACTTTGCAAAGACGGTGTAAGAATTCTCAACTTCTCAAGAAACGAGTTGGTTGAAAACACTGCAGTTATGGCAGCGTTGGAGAGCGGAAAAGTTGCAAAATATGTAACTGACTTCCCAAGTGCAGACTTAATTGATGTCAAAAACATTATCTGCATCCCTCACCTTGGTGCTTCAACAGAAGAATCTGAAGACAATTGTGCAGTTATGGCAGCAAAAGAAATCAGAGATTACCTTGAAAACGGTAATATTGTAAACTCTGTAAACTATCCTAACTGCAGTGCTCCGAGAGAAGGTGTTATGAGAATTTGCGTTATTCACAAAAACATTCCCGCAATGCTCAGCCAGATTTCAAATGCAGTATCCGATGTTAACATTGACAATATGATTAACAAGAGCAAAGGCGACTTTGCGTATACAATTCTTGATTTGTCAGAAGAACACGATGAAGCTGCCGATGCTATCAAGGCTATTGAAGGCGTTATCCGTGTAAGAATTATCAAATAAGAAAAGAGTTAAAGTTATGGATTTAAGAAAGCATTTAAGAACAGTGCCGAACTTCCCGAAGGAAGGCATTGAGTTTTATGACATAACAACTATTTTGCAAAATCCCGAGGCATACAGATATGTTATTGACCAAATTACCGAGAACATCAAGGATATTCCCTGCGATGTTATAATCGGTCTTGAATCAAGAGGATTTTTATTTGCATCAACCATTGCATACAAGCTTGGCAAAAGTTATGCTTTAATAAGAAAGCCAGGAAAGCTGCCTTATAAAACAGTTTCCGAGTCTTACAGTTTGGAGTATGGCGTTGACAGTATTGAAATGCATGAAGATGCTGTAGCAAAAGGTCAGAACGTTATTATTATTGATGACCTTTTAGCTACCGGCGGCACAACAGAGGCTGCAGTTAAGCTTGTCAAAAAGCTTGGCGGCAATGTTACCGCTATTGCCTGCTTTATTGAACTTGAAGGTCTGGGAGGCAGAGAAAAGCTGAAAGACTTGAACGTAAGTTCGGTATTGCAATTAGAAGAAAAATAAAAAGCGACAAAAAATGCTGAGAAAATCCGCAAGTTTTCTCAGCATTTTTTATTTTATTGTATGTATGGAACTAACGCTATTCCCTGATGTCCAAGCGGAACAATAATTCCGTTGTCCGTAAAACATCCGATGTCCGGATGTCCGCTGAAGTGTACCGCTCGCAATAGTTTTGGATTTACCTTGTCACTTACATCAACAACTACAACATCGCCACCTGCACGGTCGGTTACGCATAATATGTCATTATTTAAGTTTGGTTTTCCCTTTAAGAAAAGCGACTCAATTTTTGTTGTATTTTCGTCACTATAACGGATTTCGTCCTTTATATCGTGGAAAATATATCCGCCCGCACCTATTCCGAGAACTGTGTGCGGCGAGCCTGTCCCGGTGATACCATTAAAGAAGCTGTTGCCTCCGTTGTTCCGATCGGGTACTATTTTAGGAGTTTCGCCGCCTAAATCATACCAATGTGTAAGATTGCCTTGCCAGAAGCAACCATAATACCTGCCATCAACTCCATTATATGTTAGCTGACGATGATACAAAAGACCGGGTTCGTATTTATCCCATAAAGCGATTTTGGGCATTTTTATATTTGAAATGTCTGCGATTGCCATATGTTGATCTCCGCAATGAGCAATAACAAAACGACCGTTTTCAGAAGGTACTGCCTGTGCACAGGTCTTGCTCAAAGTATCACATCTGCTGATGCAAATAAGCTTTCCGCCTGAGGCACGGCAAAGCAATATACCTGCTTTTGCGGCTGCAATAACAAACAAGTCGTCAACAACGCGTATGTCCATTGCAAAAGCATCATCTGCACAAAGCTCGTTCATAGGTGTGTGGGAAATGGGCTCAAGGTCTTTGGGTGAATATGTACGAATTCCATCCATACCGCAGGCAACCCACACCATATCATTATAAAGTATTGCGGCATGTGCCTGCCCTAAGGTGGTCTTGTATATAATATCGCTGTCTTCGTTGCCCGGATGCAGAAAATAGAATGAGTCTTTTGATGCGGAAAGTGAACCGGTGGGGGCATTTATATCAGTAAAGTACGACCTTTTGCTATATGTAAGTTTGCAAATCTGCACGCTATGTATAAATGCTTATCGGATACCGCAATTCCGCAAACAGGTGCGCGCATATCGGTTTTGGGGTCAAACGGGAAAATCATCGGGCGTATTTTGGTGGTAGTTTCATTTACGTCAATCATTTCTTCCATAGGGTATTCGCTCTTTACCGATGTGTGGTCCACAAGAACCGGATTTTCGGGATTTGTAACATCATAAATCCAGACACCGTTAAAGGTATGGGATAGAACTACATAATTATCGCAAAGAGTAACATTCCACATATCAAAATTACAGCAATAATATTGGTGGGGTAAAAAAGTACAGGAAAGCTGCTTGGGGGCAGAAAGATCCGATACATCCCATATGCAAAATATGTATATAAAGCCGTCAATGTCTGTCAAGGAAACTCATAATGAATCGCCCATTCAGTCGCTGCTGGATTATATAGACAGGTCAATTGCTGAAAAAATAACCCTGGACAGTCTTGCCGAACAAGCAGGATATTCAAAAGCTATGCTGATTCAGAAGTTTAAGTATCATACGGGAAGCACACCGATGGAATATGTTACAGATGTGCGTATTAATCATGTTAAGAAAATGATGTCCGGCAGCAGGCGTATGACCTTGCGCGAAATAGCGTATAAGAGCGGATTTGCAAACGAGTTTTATTTAAGCAACGTGTTTCGCCGACGTGTTGGGATTTCACCATCAGAGTATCGCAAGACAATATATTACGATTGTTAAAATAATACAAAAAGATGCCGCTGTGGCATCTTTTTGTATTATTTAGTTATACCCTTGTATCTTAAATCTTTCCAGTCAAACCAGTTATCTTTGTCAAAATGAACTTCAACGTTGTTAAGGTGTAATCCGTCGATGTTTTCAATAATAACCGATGTTTCAAGGCAACCGACCTTGATATTTTCAAGGTGAATGTTTTGGAGCGGATATTCGGGATAGCCACGCAGTCTTAAGCCGTGCCAGCAAGTCCCGACCTCAATATTTTTATACAAAACATTTCGGACAGTCGGCATATCAACAAGTTCTGTATCGCCATTTAAGAAAGCTTTAATCGAAATTGCCACGCCGCCTATTGCCCTGTTGTTTTTTACATTTTCAACAACAATGTTTTCTACAACATTTCCTCTGCCCGGGGCAGTTTTTATTTCAACAACGTTGTCGCAGTCATCGCTGACAATATCGTGTATATACACATTTCTTATTCCGCCCGAGGTTTCGCTTCCTATTGCAACAGTTCCCAGCGAATTATGAAATTCGCAATTTCTTACAACAACATTTTCGGTTGGCAGGTTAACCTCTAAACCATCTTTATCTCTTCCCGATTTCAGCACCACACCGTCGTCTGAAGAACAATCAACCTTGACACCCTCAACGAGGCAGTTTCTGCAACTGTCCAAATCCACCGAGTCGGTGTTATGGCTTCCTTTAGGTGACATAAATGAAGCATTCCTGATAATAACATTTTCGCTGAATGTAGGAGCCACACACCAAAAAGGTGAATTGATAAATCTTACGCCTTCTATAAGTATATTTTTGCAATACAAAAGATGCAAAAAATACGGACGCATTCCGCTTTCTAAAGTATCAAAAACTCTTTCTTCAACAGGAACTCCGCGAGCTGCCATATTGAGCAAATCAATTGAAGCCGCACCTGATGACCTTGCACCATTTTTATTCTTCTGCTCATCTCTTTTCCACCATTCAAAGCCGTTTCCGTTAAAAACGCCCTCGCCTGTGATTGCAACATTTTCAAGATGTGTGCCATAAATCAAGGGATGCAGACTGTAACATCTTACACCTTCTATTCTTGTAAACACAGCAGGTAAAAAATCTTCAATCTTGTCTGTAAAATTAATTATTGCCCCTTTTTCCATATGAAGATTTATGTTGCTTTGCATATTTAAAGGCTTGGAATAATATTCGCCTTTCGGAACAACAACTGTTCCGCCGCCATTTTCAGATACATATTTAATTGCTTTATGAACCGCTTCCGAAATGTCGGTTTTATTATCAGCCGCTGCTCCAAAATCTAAAATACTTACAGATAAATCATTAAACTTTGGAGCCTCAGGTAATTCAAATTCTTTAAAAAACATCTTTTTCTCCTTATGTTTACTCGGCGTCTATGGGTACAAACGCCAAAGCGTTCAAATCAAGCCCTGAAAATTCTTTCCTTAAATAATAGTGATATGCCGCAGCACCTATCATTGCGGCGTTATCTGTGCAAAATATCGGTTCGGGACAGAAAAATTCCATATTTTCCTGCTTTGCTCTATCCTTAAAGCTTTCACGAAGCTTTGAGTTAGACGCAACACCGCCTGCCAGGCATACTCTCTGAACATTCATTTGCTTTGCACCTTTAAAAGTGTTATCGGTTAAGATTTCAACAACCGTATCCTGAAAACTCATTGCCACATCGCCTACATTGATTTTCTCGCCCTTTTGCTCAGCATTGTGACAATAATTTATAATTGCCGTCTTAATCCCGCTGAAAGAAAAATCAAGGGTTTCTTCATGAAATTTCGGCTTTGTGATTTTAATTCGATTTTTACCTTCTTTTGCGGCTTTGTCTATATTGGGTCCGCCCGGATAACCAAGTCCCAAAACTCGTGCAACTTTGTCAAAAGCTTCCCCTGCTGCATCATCTCTTGTTTTTCCCAAAACTTTATATTTGCGGTAATCTTCCGCATATATAATATGGCTGTGCCCGCCTGATGCAACAAGCGACACAAAAGGCGGTTTTAATCCTGACAAATAATTGGCACAAATATGCCCCTCAATATGATGAACCGCAATCAAGGGCTTGTCTGCACCATATGCCAGTGCCTTTGCATATGAAAGTCCCACTAAAAGCGAGCCTATCAGCCCCGGTGCATAAGTTACTGCAACTGCATCAATATCCGAAAGCGTGCAATTTGCAACCGTAAGTGCCTCTTTTACAACGCTGTCAATTACTTCTGCATGAAGTCTTGATGCAACTTCAGGTACAACTCCGCCGTATTTTTTATGTAAATCAGCCTGCGAATTTATAATGTTAGATAAAACCTTTGTTCCATCTTCAACAACCGCCGCAGCGGTTTCATCGCACGAGCTTTCTATTGCAAGAATTTTAACCAACCTGTTCTATCTCCTTTGTCATTAACACTGCATCTTCTTTGTTGTCATAATATTTCGGTCTTAAACCAACCCTTTCAAACCCGTATTTCTCATAAAGGGAAATTGCCGCCTGATTACTTTTTCTCACTTCCAACGTCAAGCTGTAAACATCGGTAACAGAGCATTTTTCAACCATTTTATCCATCAGTGCCGATGCAATTCCTTTTTGGCGGAACTTTGGGTGAACTGCAATATTTGTAATCTGTCCTTCGTCGAAAATCCACCAGTAACCGCAGTAGCCTATTACTTCATCATTTAAAAGTGCCACAAAATAAACCGCCAACGGATTTGTAAGCTCACTTTCAAAGGATTTTAATGACCATGGCGACTCAAAACACAAATCATCTATTTTCTTAATGCCTGCAACATGTTGTTCGGTCATAGGCACTATTTTATAATCCATTCTAAACCTCCAAAATCTGACCGCCTGCCGCTTTGAATAAGCGATTGCAAAGTGCAAAGCCAATACCGTCCTGATTTGGTTTTACTGCAAACATTGTTTCTACGCCAAGTGTATCGAATTCTCTTAAATAACCAAACAAGAGTCTGCTTCCTTCTTCGGATTTATAAATGCTTCCCAACGAAAATTCAACTTTGTTTCCTATTGGGTATTCATCAAATGTAAGAACACCCGCTTCGGGAAATTTTTCAATATAGTTTCTTATGCTGTCATATTCGCCGGAAAGAACCACAAGATTTCCCTTTGGTGCATAATGCTTATACTTCATTCCCGGACTCTTTGGCTTTTCAACGGCAGTTTTGTCTATCAAATGTTTATCGTAGCTTACTTTAATTCCAAGCTTTTCTATATTTTCAAAAGTAACGCCGCCGGGACGCAGAATAACCGCTTCGTTTTCTGTCACATCTATTACGGTTGACTCCAAGCCAACTTCACAACTTCCGCCGTCAATTATCATATCGATTTTACCATCTAAATCCTCAAAAACGTGCTTTGCCTTTGTCGGACTCGGTCTGCCCGATGAATTTGCTGACGGTGCTGCAATTGGAGTTTTTGCATACTCAATCAGTTTTCTTGCAGTTTTGTTAATGGGCAGTCTTACCGCAACGGTGTCCAACCCGCCTGAAACTATGTCTGATACAATTTCCTTTTTCTTAAATACGAGTGTCATAGGACCGGGCCAGAAATTTTCCATTAATGTCTTTGCAACCGGCGTAATATCCGAAACAAGACTGTCAAGCTGACAAACATCCGAAATATGCAAAATAAGAGGATTGTCGGAAGGTCTTCCCTTTGCGGCATATATTTTTTTAACCGCCTCGGGATTAAGTCCGTCGGCACCAAGACCATAAACTGTTTCTGTAGGGAACGCAACAAGTCCGCCGTTATTTATTATACCGGCGGCTTTTTTTAAAATATCATCACTGCACATACTAAACTGCGTTACCATACTTACCCTCTTTTAATAATTATCTTTAAACTCTAATGAATCGTCGCTTTCTATCCAACTCTCCACATCGTAAACTCTGTAATTTTCCTTATCGTCTCTTATGTATACTTTTTCAATACCCGCGTTAATAATCATCCTCTTACACATCGCACAGGGCATCGCGTCTTTAACCAACGAACCGTCATTTTTTTCTTTACCTACAAGATAAAGCGACGCTCCCAGCATTTCTCTCCTTGATGCACTGATGATTGCATTTGCTTCTGCGTGAACAGAACGGCAAAGCTCATATCTTGTGCCTCTCGGCACATTAAATTTCTGCCTTATACACTCACCGGTATCAATGCAGTTCTTTCTTCCTCTCGGTGCACCTACATAGCCTGTAGAAACAATTTCGTCATTATTTACAATAATTGCACCGAAATTACGTCTTAAGCACGTGCCTCGCTCCAAAACTGTTTCCGCAATGTCAAGATAATAGTTAACCTTATCTCTTCTTTCCATATTCATCACCCATCAATCGTTGCCTGTATACGCTTTTAAAACATAGTCAGGCGAAATTCCTTTTTCATTTTTATATAAATATCTTTTTTCAGCAATATATCCTACCGCTACCGCACTGTTCACACAATAAAGCTCATCAGCAAAAATTGCATTGCTCCCAAGCTGAGATACAATATAATCTTTATGAGCATAAACACAGTCACCGGTAAAAATTACTTTTTTATTTAAAACTGCAAGCTGACAAATGATATTTTTTATATTCTGGCAATCCGGCTTATATATTTCCTCTGTCTGTGCACCCTTTTTATAAACTGCGTAATACGCCTGATCGCGTCTTGCATCAATCAGCGGACAAACAAGGTCGCCGTATATAAGATACGGATAAGCCATTGCCTCCAAAGTTGATACACCGATTGCAGGCTTCTGAGTTGAATCCGCAAACCCCTTAACGGCAGCAATTCCCACGCGAAGTCCTGTAAAAGACCCGGGTCCATGTGCGGCAGCAAATAAATCAATATCGTTTACACTTAAATCAAGCTGCTTTAACAAACTTTCAGCTACAACCATAATTTTCTGTGAATGAGGCTTTTTCAAATTAAGCGTCATCACGCCCAGCATTTTTCCGTCTTCTATAACCGCAACGGACGCTGCAGCAGTAGCAGTATCAAACGCAAGTGTTCTCAATTTATTCGCTCTCCTTTATATTAACAATACGCATTTCGCCTTCATATTTAATTTCAACGGTGTAATAACTGTCTAAAATTCCCAACGCAATCTCGGGCCATTCAATAACGCAAATACCTCCGCCAAACAAATAGCTGTCAAAATCCACGCTTAAAAGATCATTTTCGCTCTCAAGTCGATATAAATCAAAATGATAAAGCGGAATATCGCCGCCGTAATCGTGAACAATTGAAAATGTGGGGCTTACAGGCTCGTATTTGCAGCCAAGAGCTTTTGCTATACCTTTTGTAAATGTTGTTTTGCCTGCTCCCAAATCTCCGACCAGACACACAACGTCTCCGCTTCTTAGTTTTTTGCCGAATTCAAAACCGCATAACACGGTTTCTTCCGCATTTTTGCACAACATTTCCATAACTTGTCCTTTTTAATAAGTATATTTTC
>CAZBJD010000035.1:0-14466 GCA_964492155.1 uncultured Eubacteriales bacterium | reverse complement strand
CCATGAAACGCGGAATGAAATTGCTCTTTCAGGTTCAACCATTCTTTCCATAAGTCCTGCTTTTTCATATTCAGGATGTTTTTCCATAACAGGCTCCAATGACTCAAAAACTTCTTCTACTGTCTGAAGAAATTCAGGTTCATTTTTGTCTCTTGCCTGTACCTGTTCAAATACTCTTTTTAAGTATTCGTTTTTTAATGCCATTTTGACACATCTCCTTTTCTTTGCAACAATATGCAAAATTAAATTTTTTAACTTAAATATTCATCAATAGCCTTTGCAGCTTTCTTTCCTGCACCCATGGCAAGAATTACCGTTGCTGCTCCCGTTACGGCATCTCCGCCGGCGTAAACACCATCTAAGGATGTTTTACCCGTTTCCTCATCGGCTATTATTCCTCCCCACTTCTGGGTTTGCAATCCCTTTGTGGTTTGTTTTATTAAAGGATTTGGGGTTTGACCTATTGCGATAACAACATTCTCAAGTTCGATTTCAAACTCTGAATTTTCTATTTTAACAGGCTTTCTTCTGCCGGAGTTGTCCGGCTCACCCAATTCCATTTTAACGCATTTAATACCTTTTACCCAACCGTTTTCGTCACCTAAAACCTCAACGGGGTTGGTAAGAAGATTAAAGATTATGCCCTCTTCCTTTGCGTGCTCGATTTCCTCAAGCCTTGCAGGCATTTCTTCTTCGCTTCTGCGATAGATTATGTAAACCTCGTCTGCACCAAGTCTTTTTGCACATCTTGCAGCGTCCATGGCAACATTACCGCCGCCTACCACTGCAACCCTTTTCCCGATATACACCGGAGTATCATATTCAGGGAACTTATATGCTTTCATAAGATTTATTCTTGTCAAAAACTCATTTGCGGAATATACGCCGTTTAGGTTTTCTCCCGGCATTTTCATAAATGAAGGAAGTCCTGCTCCCGTTCCGATAAACACCGCTTCAAAGCCTTCGTCAAAAAGCTCTGAAACTTCAATGGTTTTACCAACCACAGTATCAAGCTCGATTTTAACATTGAGTGCTTTTAGTTTATCAATTTCAGCCTGAACAATGGTTTTGGGAAGTCTGAATTCAGGAATTCCGTAAACCAAAACTCCGCCTGCCTTGTGAAAGGCTTCAAAAACAGTAACCTCGTAGCCTTTTTTGGCAAGATCGCCTGCACAAGCAAGACCTGCGGGACCCGCACCGATAACCGCAACCTTTTTGCCGTTGGGTGTAATCTCGGTTTCTTTTTCCTTGCAGTTTTCCATAAAATAATCTGCAACAAATCTTTCAAGTCTGCCGATTGCAACACTTTCGCCTTTAATTCCTCTTACGCAATACTTTTCGCACTGCGACTCCTGAGGACAGACCCTTCCGCACACGGCAGGAAGTGAGCTTGTTTCTTTGATTTTATAATACGCACCCTCAAAATCTCCCTTTTTAACAAGGTCAATAAATTCAGGGATTTTTACGTTAACCGGGCAACCGTTCATACACGGCTTATGCTTGCAGTTCAAACACCTTTGTGCTTCTTCCGCAGCCATTTTTTCATCATATCCCAATGCCACTTCTTCAAAGTTTTTATTTCTTACATCAGGTGCCTGCTGAGGCATTTTGGTTTTTTCGTTAGACATATTAGGCATTGGCTCCGGCACCTCCCAATCTTTTGCAAACGTGCGTCTGTTTTGCCTGTTGTTCCATTTCACTGAAAGTTTTTGAGCGTATAATTGCTTCATCAAAATCAACCAGATGACCGTCAAAATCAGGTCCGTCAACACAAGCAAACTTTGTTTCGCCGCCCACGGTTACTCTGCAGCCGCCGCACATTCCCGTTCCGTCAATCATAACGGGATTCATACTTACAATTGTTTTGATTCCGAATTCCTTAGTCAGTTTTGACACAAATTTCATCATCACCAAAGGACCTATTGCAATAACAAGGTCGTATTTATTTCCTTCTTCAACAAGACCTTTCAAAACATCGGTTACAAAACCTTTTGTCCCGTTTGAGCCGTCATCGGTTGCAACAATACATCTTTGGCTCACTGCCTTGCACTCATCTTCCAGAATTACAAGGTCTTTATTTCTAAATCCTGTAATCATATGCACTTCGGCTCCAAGTCCGAAAAGCTTTTTTGCCTGCGGATATGCAATAGCAGTTCCAAGACCTCCGCCTATAACTGCAACCTTTTTAAAGCCCTCAAGATGAGATGCAACCCCCAAGGGGCCAACAAAATCCAGAAGACATTCTCCCACATTCATTTCAGCAAGACGCATTGTTGTTGCACCAACCTGCTGGAATATAATTGTAACGCCGCCCGAAACTCTGTCATAATCCGCGATAGTAAGAGGAATTCTTTCACCCGCTTCGTCAATTCTGAATATTATAAACTGCCCCGGCTCTGCCTTTGCGGCAATCTTGGGAGCGTAAATCTCTAAAAGCGTAACCTGTTCATTAAGCACTTGTTTTTTTATGATTTCAAATCTTTTAAAGTCCATAAGTGCCACTCCTTAAAATTTATTTTTATATTTTATCACAATTTACTCTGCAAATCAATATATTTTGGTAACATTTTAGTATTAAAATGCAATATTTTTTTCTAAAACTTGCATTTATCTGCCCGAATACATATTTTCGTAGTAGTTTTTGTAGTCACCGCTGACAATTTCTTTCCACCAAATTTCATTTTCAAGATACCACTTGATGGTTTTTTCAATGCCTGTTTCAAAATCTGTTTCAGGACTCCAGCCAAGTTCATTTGTAATCTTGGCGGGATCGATTGCGTATCTTAAATCATGACCTTTTCTGTCTGTTACGTAAGTGATTAAATCTTCGCTTTTACCAAGTCGGTCCACAATTATTTTTACTATTTCAATATTCTTCTTTTCATTATGCCCGCCGACGTTGTAAACTTCTCCCACTTTACCTTTATGAATGATTACATCAACCGCCTTGCAATGATCTTCGACATAAAGCCAGTCACGCACATTTTCACCCTTTCCGTAAACAGGGAGAGGTTTTTCAGCCAAAGCATTTATAATCATAAGAGGAATAAGCTTTTCCGGGAAATGATAAGGTCCGTAGTTATTGGAACACCTTGAAATTGTAGCCGGAAGTCCGAAGGTTCTGCAGTACGCCTGACACAGCAAGTCTGCCGATGCTTTTGATGCAGAGTAAGGACTTGAAGTGTGAATCGGTGTGGTCTCCGTGAACATCAGTTCCGGTTTATCAAGAGGTAAATCTCCGTAAACCTCATCTGTTGAAATCTGATGATATCTTTTAACATTATATTTAAGCGATGCGTCCATCAAAACCTGTGTACCCAAAATATTTGTTGTTAAGAAAATCTCGGGATTTTCAATCGATCTGTCCACATGGCTTTCCGCAGCAAAATTAACAACCGTATCAAATTTTTCCTGTTCAAAAAGTTCAAATACTGACTTTCTGTCGGTAATATCGCCTTTTACAAACTTAAAGTTTGAGTTTTCCATAGCTTTTTTAAGCGTACTCAAATTGCCTGCGTATGTGAGTGCATCAAGGCACACAAGTTCATAATCAGGATACTTTCCGAGCATATAGTAAATGAAATTGCTGCCAATAAATCCGGCTCCGCCTGTAACTAAAATTTTCATTTAATTCCCTCCGTTTTCTTTATCCTTAAATTATATATTATATCTCATAATTTGTCAATAAATTGCAGACAGAATAAAGCCGCAAATTAAAAATATTTTACTTTTCGCTGTTGACTTTTTTTGTTCAAGACGATATACTGATTACATTCATAATACACGGAGGTAATTATGACTACATCATTTTACAATGTTACAGAGTTCGGCATACTGCCGGACGGCGTTACAGATAACACAAAAGCTTTCAAAGAATTAACTGAAAAAGCAGGCTCTGACGGCGGCGGAACAATATACCTGCCCACAGGAAATTATGTAACGGGTTCAATTTGTCTTGAAAGCAACACAACTCTTTACATATCTCCCGGTGCAACCATTTTGGGAAGTGAGAAAAAGGAAAATTATCTTGCTCTTAATGACAAAAACTTAGGAGATTACGGTGAAAACTTCAATCTTGGCTTAGTTGGTGCAGTAAATGCTGAAAACATTGCGATTACAGGCGGCGGCAGCATAGACGGCAGAGGATACAACTGGTGGCATGATCCCGATAATCAGAACCGCCCCAGAGCAGTTCAGCCTATTAACTGCAAAAATGTAACAATCCGCGATATCAAAATCAAAAATTCAGCAATGTGGACAGTTCACCCTCTTTGCTGCACCAATGTAACAATTGATGCAATTACAATCAAAAACCCGTCTGATTCACCAAACACCGACGGAATTAATCCCGAAAGCTGTCGGAATGTGCATATTTCAAACTGTTGCGTTGACGTAGGTGACGACTGCGTTACCATCAAGGCAGGCACCGAGGAAGAAAACTTCAAAAAATCAATGCCTTGCGAAAATATTACAATTACCAACTGCACTATGCTCAATGGTCACGGCGGTGTTGTAATAGGCAGTGAAATGTCGGGCTCAATAAAAAATGTTGTAGTAAACAATTGTGTGTTCAACGGCACCGACAGAGGAATTAGAATTAAAACCAGACGTCTTCGCGGCGGGAAGCTTGAAGATATGATGTTTTCCAACATCATTATGGATAAAGTGTGGGTTCCTGTATGCATTAACGAATACTATTTCTGCAACTGTGACAGAAGTGACGAATTTTTATTTTCTGATGATAAAAAGCCTGTTACCGATAAAACTCCCGTTATCAAAAACATAAACATCAGTAACATTTCGGCAAAAAACGCCTGCGTAAGTGCAATTTATATCAAAGGCTTGCCGGAGCTTCCCGTCAGCGGAATTACCTTAAGCAACGTTTCAATTGATATGAAAGAAAACGAAATTTCAGGCACACAAATCCCGATACTCGCCCCCAATATTCCGATGACAAAAGCTGAGGGAATTTATATCGAAAACGCATACGACTGCGTTTTAAACAACGTATCCGTTACCAATCACAGCGGCAAAGACATTACCCTTAAAAATTGTGAAAATATCGAAGTTAAGTAAAAAAAGCACCTAATCGGTCAATATCATTTTAACTTAATGACATTGGCTAACCGGTGCTTTTTTCTAGTTAATAGCTTTTGTTTTCCACTTGCCGCGGCTATAAAAAATCGTTGTCAATACGGCTCCGATAACCCACGAGCACAAAAGTGAAATCTGAATACATTCGCTCATTCCAAGCGGATTTTCAGGGGTTCTTGTAAGATAAGAAATTCCGTAAGCAAGGGGCACTCGTATTGCAACTGTTGTTATAAGCGAAATCCACATAGGTGTCATAGTGTCGCCTGCGCCTCGCATAATACCCGATAAGCTTTGTGTTACTGCTACGGCTATATATCCTACCGCTAAAATTTTCATAAGATAATAGCTTCTTTCAACAAGCTCTGCAGTATCTGTGAACAGTCCCATAAGGTTTTTGCCGAAAACAAGTATCGCCAGAGTAATTACGGTTGAACAGCCAACCGCTATAAGCGTACCCTGTTTTGCACCTTTTGTAACTCTGTCATAAAGCCCTGCTCCGACATTCTGCCCCGCATAAGTTGTAAGAGCTGTGCCAAATGAGAAGTTCGGCATCATGGCAAAGCCGTCAACCCTCATAATCACCACATTTGCTGCAATAAACTGCTCACCGAACCTGTTTGTAAGCGACTGCACAATTATCATTGCAGAAGAAAAGATTGCCTGTGTAAGTCCCGAGGGAATTCCGAGCTTTACAAGAGTTTTTACATATAAACCGACGGGTTTGAAATATTTTACGCCGAAATCAAAAAAATCTGTCATTCTTGAAAGCTTTATAAAGCACAGAATTGATGAAACAATCTGAGCGATAATTGTAGCCAACGCAACTCCCGCAACCCCCATATTAAGGCTTGCCACAAAGTATACGTCAAGAACTATGTTAATTACCGTTGCAACCAAAAGGTATATAAGTGCCGAAACCGAATCTCCAAGCCCTCTGATTATACCGCTTAAAATATTGTAGTATGCCATACCTGCAATACCCAGAAGCGAAATCAAAAGATAATAATAACAATCATCAATAATTGATGCAGGCGTATTCAGTGCCTCTAAAACAGGTCTTAAAACGGGCGTTGCTATTGCAATAAGCAAAAGACACGCCAATGCCGTAACAGTTATGCAGTTTCCGATTGTATGTGAAAGTTCTTCCCTTCTTCTTGCACCGAAATACTGCGAAACCATTATGCTTGCCCCCGCCGAAATTCCGATAAACAACACAAGAAGCATATTTACAATAGGTGTTGCACTTCCAACCGCAGCCAACGCATTATCACCAATATATTTACCAACAACAATACTGTCAACCGTGCTATACAGTTGCTGGGCAATATTTCCCAAAAGCATAGGAAGTGTAAATACAACAATACTTTTCCAAGGACTGCCCACAGTCATATCTGTCGGTGCAAATAATTTTTTCAGCAAATCATTCTTCCTCCTTAACTACCCACAGACTATCAGTTCCATAATATTTAAAGCACTCTATGGCAGATAAGTCCACTCTCTCGCCGCACACAACAGGTGCTACTGCTGGCGGACAGTTTAAACTGCCGGTTGCAAGTATTTTCCCAAGGCAATTGTCAAGAGTCAGTTTTTGCTTTTGCTTTAAGCAAGCATCTCTCACCGAAAATACTTTTTCCGCCTTATTTACCATTGGTGCGTCAACCGATATTTTTTCTCTTTTTTGTATATTTTCAAGTGCATTTTGTAATTTTGCCATATCTGTTTCAGGTGTTAACATCATCACTGCAAAATCAGGATCCGAAAATTCGCACTCGATGTTATTCTCTCTTAATTTTTCGGCAAATTCTTGCCCTGTATACCCGTATGATTTGGGCATTACAGTAAGTTTCAAAGGCTCATCACCCGCAAGACTTAAGCCTTGCTTTGTAAAATTGTCTTTCAGCTTTAAAACATGTGGTAAAAACGCTTTCAGCTTATCCTTATAGCCTTCAAGATACACATTTGCTCTGTCCAGCGACTGCAAAATCAGATAGGACGGACTTGTTGAGCCAAAAAGCGAAAGGGCGTTTTTTGCCTGTTCTTTAAAACAGGGATTCAATTTCTTTGAAATATGCAAATACCCGCCCCCCGTTAAAACAGGAAGTGTTTTATGTGCGGAATCGCAGCACATATCTGCCCCCAAATCAATAGGATGCTTTGAATTTTCAAGGAATTTAAGATATGCACCATGGGCATTGTCCACAAGTAAAAGCACACCGTGTTTCCTGCAAACCTTTGAAATTCCTTCAATATCCTGAATATTTCCCAGATAATCAGGCGATGTGATATAAACCGCCGCAGGCTTGTTTTGTTTGGCTGACAGCATTTCATCAAGTTTGCATATTTCAATTTCACACGAAAGATAATTGTTTTTTCCAAAAATCCACTCAATATCAAAATCAAGCATTGCAGCTGCCGATAAAAACGCTTTATGAGCATTCCTTCCTGCAAAGATGCAAGGCTTCCCGCCTGTTTTTTTGCTGCAGGTGATTGCAAGATAAAGCATCGCACGGATTGAAAGAGATGAACCCTCGGCAGAATAAAATGTATCCGCTCCGAAAAGTGCCGACGCATTTTCTTCGCTTTTTTTAATAATTCCTCTTGCTTCATAAAGACTGTCTGCCCCAAAAATTTCGGTAATATCTGCATTTTCATATCCCAAAAAATTTCCGCCCTTATGTCCTGGCATATGAAGCCTTAAAGTATCTTTTGCAATGTAATTTTGAACAAAATCACAAATAGGTGTATCCATTATTGTTCCTCTTCCAGTTCATTCGCAACGGCGAGCATAATAGCACATTCCATCCTTTTTTTGAAAAGCTCACAACCGTATTTATAAATCCCTTTAATTGAACCTGTTGAGTGATATGCGTTTGCCGCACATCCGCCCGAGCAATAAAGTCTTGCCCAACAGTCTTTACACTCTTTGCGTTCATAAACATTGCAACTTAAAAATTCATTCTGAATTTCCTTATTTGAAACCCCGTTAAAAATATCTCCGAGCTTGTATTTTTCATCTCCCGCAAACTGATGGCAGGGATAAAGGTCTCCCCACGGGGTTACTGCCATATACTCGGTTCCCGAGCCGCATCCCGAAATCCTTTTATAAATACAAGGTCCGCCTTTCAAATCAATCATATAATGATAGAAAGTAAAAGGTCTTCCCTCTTTTTTTCTTTCAAGCATAAGCTCTGCAAGCTTTTCGTACTGCTCAAAAATCACAGGCAAATCTTCTTCGGTAAGCTCTGATTTTTCACCCGGTGCACAGACAACAGGTTCCATACTCAGTTCAGTAAAACCAAGGTCTAACATAACCTTTATATCTTCTAAAAAATCAGGATTAGCGTGAGTAAACGTGCCCCTCATATAATAATCCTTGTTGCCTCTTTTTTCAACAAACTTCTGAAATTTGGGAACAATCTTTTCCCAGCTTCCAACTCCGTTATAATCAACTCTGTAAGCATCGTGAATTTCTTTTCTGCCGTCTAAACTTAAAACCACATTGCTCATTTCTTTGTTTGAAAACTCTATAACCTCGTCATCCACCAGAACACCGTTGGTTGTAAGGGTAAATCTGAAGTTTTTATTGTGTTCTTTTTCAATGCTTCTTGCATACATAACAAGTTTTTTAACAACATCCCAATTCATCAGAGGCTCACCGCCGAAAAAGTCAACCTCAAGATTTTTTCGTGAGCCTGAATTTTCAATCAGAAAATCAAGTGCACGCTTGCCTGTTTCAAAGCTCATAACTGCACGGTCTCCGTTATACTTACCCTGACTTGCAAAGCAATACTCACAGTTTAAATTACAGGTATGCGCAACATGAAGGCAAAGTGCCTTAACCACACCTGCAGTTTTTTCTTTCAACACGCCTGCCATAGGCTCGAAATTATCTTCAACAAAAAGGCTTCCCTCGTTTTTGAGCATTAAAATCTGATTATAGCATTCTTCAATTTCGCTCATTTCAACATCCTTGTATTTTTCACTTACCAAGGAAATAACCTTTTCTTTATTCTCTTTTTCAAAAATTTCTATAATATCATAAGCAACCTCGTCAACCGCGTGGACTGCACCCGAGCACACATCCAGAACGATATTCAGACCGCCCAATTTAAACTGATGTATCATTTTACCACCCTTATTTTACTCAAAAAAAAGACTGCCTTTTATTTCCGGCAGCCTAATCCGCTTTTTAATTATTTGCTTTCAGCTTTGTTTTCGCACTTCTGATTAGCAATACCGCAGCTTGTTTTGCAAGCTGACTGACATGATGTCTGGCATTCGCCGCAACCGCCTTTTTTAACGCTTGAGCATAAATTACGGGTTTTGATAGTTTTAATATGTGTCATTTTATTTAACCTCCGTTTGTCTTTTTTAATAGTATACCACTTTTTAACTGTAAAGTCAATCAGTATTTAATTACATTTTCAAAATGCCCAATGCATCAAGTACCGATGAAACAAGAATTAACACAATGCAGACTGGTGCAAAGTATTTAATAACAATTTCAAAGAGTTTCTTTCTCTTGAATTTACCCGAAAGCTCGATTTCATCGGCAATAGCCTTCGGCTTAATTACATAGCCTGCAAATACGCATGTAAAGAATGCAACAACAGGCATAAGTACGCTGTTACTGATAAAATCAAAGAAATCAAGGAACTGAAGACCGATTATCTTAACCTCGCTCCATACACCGTAACCGAGTGTTGACAAAAGCCCGAGAACAACCGATGCAATAAACACGATTAAACATGCAAGCTTTCTGCCTATTTTACACTTATCGCACACAATTGAAACAACGGTTTCCATAAGTGAGATTGATGATGTAAGTGCCGCAAACAAAACAAGCACGAAGAACAACGCTCCCACTATCGTACCGCCTGCCATACTTTCAAACACTTTAGGAAGTGTAACAAACATAAGGCTCGGACCTTTTCCGAGTGCTTCAGGTGTTCCGCCTGAGAAAACAAATACTGCCGGAATAATCATAAGACCTGCTAAAAAAGCAATACCTGTATCAAAAAGTTCAATCTGAGAAACCGAAGACTCTAAATTAACATCCTTTTTCATATATGAGCCGTATGTAATCATAATGCCCATTGCAAGTGACATTGAGTAAAAAAGCTGTCCCATTGCGGCAAGCACCGTTGTTGCAGAGAACTTTGAAAAATCAGGCAAAATATAATATTTCACACCCTCAATCGCTCCCGGCAGACATACTGAATAAATCGCAATGAACACCGATAAAACAACCAAAACCGGCATCATAATCTTACTTACTTTTTCAATACCTTTTTCAACTCCGCACAAAACAATAAGTGCAGTTATGCCGATAAAAAGAATAAACCAGAAAATAGGTGCCGCAGTCTGCGAAATAAACCCTCCGAAATAAGCGTCATTTGCAGTTGCTGCAGCGCCGCCCGATACAAATGCCCACAGATATTTCATAACCCATCCGCCGATAACCGAATAGTAAGGAAGGATTATTGCAGGAATTATCGCCGCAAGCCAGCCTAAAAATGCATACTTTTTGTTAAGAGATTTAAACGCACCGATTGCACTTAAGCCTGTTTTTCTTCCGATTGCAATTTCCGCAGTCATAAGAGCAAAGCCGAATGTTACTGCCAGAATAATATATACAAGCAAAAATATTCCGCCGCCGTATTTTGCCGCCAGGTACGGAAATCTCCAGATGTTACCAAGTCCAACCGCAGAGCCTGCAGCCGCAAGCACGAAGCCGATTTTACCGGTAAAACTGCTGCGTTTTTCGTTGTTCATAATTTAACCAATCCCTTTTTGTAAATTTGCATAACGCAACTACATTTTACCACAAAATCCCGCAGTTTTCAATAGGATTTTACTTTTTTATCAGATTTCTGAATTTTACTTTTTTATCAGATTTCTGAAAGTATTGAAATAAGTGCATTGTCTGCAGGATTTAATGTAAACAGAATTATTTTTGGCAATCCGTATTCCGATTGCTCCATTGTATTCAAAAGGCTTGCGAAAGATTAAAAGTGCATACCGCCGTCAATTATAATTTCCGAGCCTGTTATATATCTTCCCTCGTCTGAACACAAAAGCAGTACCGCAGGGCTTACATCTTCGGGCTTTCCTATGTACCCGCAATGGATGCTGTCGGATACCTTTTTCTTAAAGGCT
This sequence comes from uncultured Eubacteriales bacterium, assembly GCA_964492155.1. Classification (GTDB taxonomy): domain Bacteria; phylum Bacillota; class Clostridia; order RGIG6154; family RGIG6154; genus RGIG2094. The sequence goes on along the minus strand of CAZBJD010000035.1, from coordinate 3,213 downwards.
TCATCTCCAAATGCCTCTGTATTTCCGGGAGTTTCTATTGCTCCCGGGGCAACATTATTTATTGTTATACCAAAGGATATTGAGTTCTTTTATCCGCAAAACCCTGATTTTTCTTTAACGGAGGCTGCTCAAAAATCATTTATGAGCGAGGTTTATTTCAGAAAGCTTTTTAAAAAGGAATTTAACACCTCACCCAAAAAGTATGTTATTGATTCAAGGATTAAACACGCAGTTTCGCTTATAAATTCAGGGCTTTACACCTTAAAGGAAATCGCCTCCCTGTGCGGATACACTGATTACAAATATTTTTCGGTTGAATTCAAAAAAATGACGGGCAAAAGCCCGTCTGAATACACATACTCTTTCAAATGCCGAAAAACAACGGCTAATCCCTCCTTTCCTTATTTATTCCCCGTGATTACATTATATCAAAATGGCAGTCCCATAAACAGGACTGCCATAAATTTATTACACTTTTGCAAGCTTTTCTTCTTCCTCTTTTTCAAGCTCGCGGTACGCAACCTTGCCCACTAAGGTTTTGGGCAGACTGTCACGGAACTCATATTCTCTGGGAAGTGCATATTTTGCAATGCTCTTTTCACAATGTGCTTTTATTGATTCTTTTATTTCATCGGTAGGACTAAAGCCCGGCTTTAACACGATAAATGCTTTTACCTTCTGCATACGGTAATCATCTTTAACACCGATAACCGTTGAAAACATTACCGCTTCGTGAGAATCAATAACATTTTCAATCTGCGACGGATACACGTTGTAGCCGCTTGTAACAATCATTCTTTTAAGTCTTTGCACAAAGTATATAAATCCGTCTTCATCCATATAACCAAGGTCGCCTGTATGAAGATATACTTTTCCGTCTTCGTGTTCCTGCAAAGTCTGCATGGTTTCTTTTGGATTGTTGATATATTCTTTCATAAGAGTAGGTCCTGTAAGGCAAATCTCACCCATTTCGCCGATTGGTGCTTCATCGTGAGTGTTTGGAACTACAATTTTATAAAAGGTATCGGGAAACGGTATTCCGATACTTCCTTCGCGGTAATAATTTGTAGGTGTTAAGCAGCTTGCGGTTACACACTCTGTTGTGCCATACCCTTCACGCACCTGAATTTCGGCACCGCGTTCTCTGATAAACGCATCAATCTTCTTTTTCAGGCTGACAGAAAGTGTATCCCCTCCGCTGAACAAGCCCTTAAGACAGGAAAGGTCTGCATTTTTCATATCCTCATTTCTGAGCATTGCTTCAAACAAGGTTGGTACACCCGCCATAAAATTAGGGCGGTATTTTTTAAAAAGTCCTGCAAATTCTTTAACATTTATTTGCGGAACAAGTACGCATTTTCCGCCATAGGCTAAAAATGTATGTATGCCGACACCAAGACCGAAGCCGTGAAAAACAGGCATTATCGAAAGGATTGTATCACCGGTTGTGTAACATTCTGCCGATGCAATTGTCTGCATTGCAAGAGCGTTAAAGTTTAAATTTGTTAAAAGTATTCCCTTTGATGTTCCTGTTGTGCCGCCGCTGAACAATATTACTGCATCATCGCCGCCGCTTCCTTTATATGTAATTTCACCGCTGAAATTTTTTGCGGAATTCAAAAAATCTCCCCACGAAATAATGCCTTTTTCATTTTTCACTTTAGGCTCATGACCTATAAATTTATACGCAAAGCTTTTAACTGCGGGAAGTGCCTCCCCGACTTTAGTTACAATCACTTTTTCAAGCTGAGTTTTACCCTTAATTGCCTCAAATTTATCGTAAAACCTGCTTAATGTAATTGCAAGCCTGCTTTTCGCCTCATTTAAATAAAACATAATTTCGTTCTCGGCAGAAAGAGGATGTACCATACTTGCAATTGCACCTATTCTGTTGATTGCATAAAACATTATAACTGCCTGGGGAACATTTGGCAAACAAACCGTTACGGTATCGCCTTCTTTTACTCCCTGGGCAGCAAGTGCTTTTGCACAGGTCTCAATTTCATCAAGAAAAACATTGTATGTAGCTGACTTGCCCATAAAATCATATGCAATGTTATCGCCATATTGTTCTTTTGTATTTTTAACCATCTGATACATTGAAATATCAGGATAATCAAGCGTTCTCGGAATATCTCCGTAAAATTTATACCATCTTGCCTCAGAACTCAAAATCAATTTCCTCCCCTAAAGTCTTATCCAGAAGATGCGGATTTTTAAACAAATGCTTTATCAGCTTTAACGAACGTGCAAAATAAAATCCGTCTGCAATACGCTCGTCAAGTGTTGCACCGATGTTTACAACATCACGGATAACGGGATTGTTATCTTCATCAAGCATTACTTCCTTATGTATCTCGCCGATTGTTATAACAATACTGTTTGTACCGAAGTTGTTAAGATGATGATACACTGCATCGCACTTGATACTGCCCAAGTTCGACAAAAGCACCGTGCAATAATTTGTATCAACACTGCTGAAAGCCTTCGGCATAAGCCCGGTATTGTCCATAAATCTCATAAGTGCCATAAAAATATGCATTACGGGTTTTGGAAATTTTTTAACAATATTTAAAATGTCATCAACACTCTGCCCATTATCAGTTTCCTTTTTTGCCTCTTTAACTTTGGGAGAAAGCTTATCGGTAACAGCTATCAGATTTTCCTCGTCTTTAGGTCTGTAAATCATAAGCGTTTCTTCAGAATGATCTGTAAATTTTTTCTTTATAGTAAATCCCATTGAAATTTCATTGCGGTCATAATAACGCTTGCCCGAAATACATCTGTTTAAAAGCGGTCTCATTTTAATTGTTCGTGCAACCGCCGCAATCATACAATGGAAAAGAGTTACTTTTCTCTCACCGCTTGCGTTTTTCTCCTGAATGTACTTCAAAAGCTCGGTAATATCAATCTTTTCGTTGATATAAACCTCTGCGTCTGTTCTTTTTGGCATTAAATATGCCATATAGTGGTGAAGCCCGTCGATATCACGAACGAGTTTCGCATCATACCTGTCTCCCCATCTTCTCATAATATCACTCCCAATAAGATATATTTATATTGTACCATACTCTTTCCAAAATTGCAATTTTTACTACAATTTTGTCAAAATTCATACCATTTTGAAACCCAAAAAATATTTTTCCCTGACATATTGACTTAAATTTTCATTTGTGCTAAAATTCATCTGCAGACATATCATTGAGGGAGGCA
>CAZBJD010000034.1:0-14616 GCA_964492155.1 uncultured Eubacteriales bacterium | reverse complement strand
GGTGGCACGCAAAGCGTGACGGGAGAATTGTTAAACTTACTGATATAAGAATAAAGCACTCCTGAATTTTTATTCGCTATGCTTAATATCTCCAAAGCTTGATATTATTATTGATGCGATAACAAGACTTCCACCGACTAAAAGGTTAAAATTAAAGACATCGTTTCCTGCAATTACAGATAAAATAGCTGTAACAACGGCAGAAAACGGCATTATAATTGAAACCGTGCTGGCTTCTATATGCTTCATGGAATTTGTCCTGATAACCCAACACAAAGCACTTACAATAACAACATAAAATATTGTAAAAATAATGTGTCTGTAATCAAAAGAAAAATATATTTTTTCTATGGGTACCGGGTTGCCTGATGCAGAGGGTATCATAATAAAATTTAAAGCCAATGAAAATACCAGGGAGATAAGTATGCCAACTGCAGCTTGCACAGCAAGATAAAGCGGTACATATAATTTTTTTGCAAATACACCTGTTCCTGCAATATTAAATCCATACAAAAGACCTGCTAATGCACAAAGAATTTCGCCAACACCCCATGCACTGTTTGAAAAAGAAACTCCGTTTAAGACGGCGACGCCTATAAGACATAAAACACAAGATAAAACGGTTGTATAGTTTGGTTTTTTCTTTACAAGGAAGTACAGAACGACAGGAACGGTGATACATGATAAATTCTCTAAAAATGCATAACGGGCGGGAGTAGTATACATAAGACCTATCTTTTGAGACACATTTGCAAGAGCAAGAAATAATCCTGTAGGCACACCTGCTTTTATGTACTGCATATTAAATTTATCCAAATGCTTTATAGACATAATAAGATATGCAACGAACAAAACCATTTCTGAAAAAAATAAACGAATACTTGGTGAATAGTATTTATAAAAATGCAAAGTCACTAAGGGTGCGGTTCCCCATACAATTACAACAAATAAAAGACCGATATATGATATTGTTTTTTTGTTAGAACAGAGCATTTTTAAATTTCTCCTTTTGTTAATTGATTTTAAGAAAGTATAACATATCTGATGCATTTTGAGAATATTTGGTTTATCACAAGGTTGTGAAAAAAATTCAATACTTATTAAGGTGATGATTTATGGATATAAACAAGATAGAAATTTTAATTAGAGCAATTGAACTTGGCAGCTTGTCTAAAGCAGCAAATGAGTTTTCTTATACACCATCTGCTGTTTTGCACATACTTAATGCAGTAGAAAATGAAGTAGGGGTGAACTTTATCAAAAGAACACATGCCGGCATTGAAGTGGAGGAAGGATGCAATGAGATTGTTGATAATCTGAAAAAAATTGTCGATATGCAAAAACGAACAAAGCAGATAGCTTATGATATATATAGAAAAAAAAGGAAATTAACCATTGCAACATATGCCAGCTTATCAAAACATATTTTGGCTAAGATAATAAAGGGTTTCAATAAGAAATTTCAGGATATTCATATCAATGTTTTAGTGGTTGAAAATATACGAAAAGTTTATGAAGATGGTGAGGCAGACATACTCTTCGGAGAGAAAATCAATGTGGATAATATATGTTGGGAAAAATTGTTCACAGATCCTTATATTGTTATTATACCTAAACAATATAATTTTTCGGGTGATTGCATAAAACGTGAAGAACTTTACAAACAAACTTTTATAAAAGTAAAAGATGGAAAAATATCTGAGTATATTGATGAAAGCAGATTTTATGATGTAATTAATGTTGTTTCTCAGGATGACAGTTCCGCAATACATATGGTAAAAGAAGAGTTGGGAGTTGCTATTTTGCCGTTGCTGTCTGTGTATGATAATAAAAGTGTAAAATGCATAGAACTGGATCCGGAACTTCATAGAATACTCGGATTATCATATAGAGAGCGAGATTTTAAAATAAAAAGAGAACTGCGGGATTTTGTTGAATATGTACGGTTATTTGATTTTGAACAATTCAAAAACGATACAAATTGTTAGCACCAACTTTAACCCCAAAATTGGCATCCAGATAATACAGTCTTTATAGAATAAGTTTTCAAAGCAAACTCAATGAATTGCCTGACGGCATGAATTGAAATCTGCGATTTTATGGCAACAGGTTTAATGCACGAAATTTTGAATTGGAAAATTTTATAAAACCATTGTGAGGTGAATTTATGAATAAGTATTTCCCTGAAGTAAAAAAACATCTCGGCTTCGGATTTATGAGACTTCCTATGAATGGGGAAGAAGTTGATACAGAGCATACTAAAAAAATGGTGGATAAGTTTCTTGAAAAGGGTTTTAATTATTTTGATACCGCACATGGCTATATCGGCGGCAAAAGTGAGCTTATTTTAAAAGAATGTCTTACATCGCGTTATCCCAGAGACAGCTATGTTTTAGCTGATAAGCTTTCTACCTTTCATTTTAATTCCAAAGAGGAAATAAGGCCGCTTTTTGAGAGTGAACTAAGAGCCTGCGGAGTTGATTACTTTGACTTTTATTTGATGCACGCACAGGACAGAGAGCTTTATGAAAAGTTCAAAAGATGTAATGCCTACGAAATAGCACTTGATCTCCGAAAAGAGGGAAAGTTTAAACATTTCGGAATTTCATTTCACGATACTGCAGATGTTTTAGAACAGATTTTAACAGAGCATCCTGAAATAGAATTTGTGCAAATTCAGTTTAACTATGTTGATTATGAAAGTGAAGCAGTTCAGAGCCGCAGTGTTTATGAAATGTGCAGAAAATACAATAAGCCTGTTATTGTAATGGAACCGGTTAAGGGCGGAACTCTTGTTAATCTGCCCGAGGATGCAAAAGAAATTTTTAAAGCTACAGGAGGAAGTCCTGCAAGCTATGCAATTCGTTTTGCGGCAGGTTTTGAAGGTATATTTATGGTTTTGTCAGGTATGTCAAGCCTTGATATGATTGAGGAAAATACAAGCCTTATGAATAATTTTAAACCGCTTAATGAAGCAGAGATTGATGCGGTTCAGAAAGTGTGTAATATTTTTAAAGGGCAGGAAATAATTCCTTGTACTGCGTGTAATTACTGCACCGAAAAGTGCCCTAAAAATATCAGAATTCCAAAGCTTTTTTCATGCCTTAACACTAAAAATACATTTAAAAACTGGAATACCGATTATTACTACGGCGTTCACACGAAAGACGGGAACAAAGCTTCAGCTTGTATAAAGTGCGGATTGTGTGAAACCGTCTGTCCGCAGCATATTAAAATAATAAACCTTCTTGAAGATGTGGCAAAAGAATTTGAAAAATAGAGAATAGGAGCATAAAAATGGATATGAAAATTGTAAACAAAGAACCTTATGAAGCTTTTGAAGGTATTGAATTTGAGTTTGAAGGACATAGTGCAACTGTAACAAAGCCCAATGTTAAGCCTAATGGCAAATGGGCACTTAAAACTGAGTATTTTGCGGCATTTCCAACATTGGAAACCGAACTTTTAAACAGAGGCTGGCATCTGGCATACATAAAAAATGACAATCGCTGGGCAGAGCCTGAAGATGTTGAACGTAAAAAACGCTTTGTTGAATTTGTGTCAAAGGAGTTTAAACTCAGTGAAAAATGTGCTCTTGTGGGAATGAGCTGCGGCGGACTTTATGCAGCAAGATTATCAATTTTGGCACCTGAACTTATAAGCGTTTTGTACTTAGATGCTCCCGTGTTAAATCTTTTAAGCTGCCCCTGTGCACTGGGAGTAGCCACTCAACCGCTTTTTGAGGAATATAACAAGTTTACAGGAAGAACAATCAGCGAAATGATATGTTATCGAGAAAGCCCAATTGACAAAATGGAAACCTTGCTTAAAAACAATCTCCCTGTTATTCTTGTTGCAGGCGATAGTGACGAGGTTGTTCCATATTGTGAAAACGGAGCAATTCTGGAAAAGTATTATAAAGCTAACGGCGGCGTTATTGAAGTTCATATAAAGCCTGGTTGCGGTCATCATCCGCATGGACTGGAAAATCCTGAAGTTATCGCAGATTTTATGGAAAAATTTTAAGGTGCTTATCCGCAATTGAGGAAACTTTTTACATATATTTCAGTCTAAACAAAAAAGGAGGAATATATATGAAAAGATTATATTTATTGGCGGCACTTGTATGTGTGTTTACAATGTCTGCCTGCGGCAAGGCAAATTCAACAGGAGTTATAGGCGGAGCGGACGGACCTACTGCTATTCTGGTAAGTGAGGAAAACAAGCTTTATGGCGAAAAAATACCAATCAGAATGTTTAAAGCAGAGGGTGAACTTTATTATGATAGCGGAAAGGTAAGTGATAATGTTCCCAGATGTGGCACCTTAGACCGTGCACTGCTTCATAAAGCCGATGAATATGAAATTCCCAAGAATAATCTGGAAAGTAACTTTGGTGTTGAAGGTGTTAATTTCGGTTATCAGAGTACAGGTAATGAAAATACCAAGGAAGTGCCGATTGACGGGGAGTGGGTAATATTTAACAAGCTTGATTATGATGGTGATTTAAGCAATTATAAATATTGCTTTTACTTGAAAAGTACGCAGTCTCATACGGAAAACGAAACAGAGTATATCTGTTTTACGGAAACTATGCAATATTCCGACAGTAGAATTTTGGTTGAAATACGCAAGTAGTGTAAAGGAGGAAAGCAAATGAAAAAATATACAGGCTATATTCCGGCGGCGTTGTTTACAGCATTTTACCTTTTTGCAGGATTAAAAGGAGCAAGCTTTAGAATGTCAATGGTGTTAATGTGGCTTGTTTGCTTTTGGGTTTCCGGTTTCTTTATGCATAAAGGCTTGTTTTGGGGCGGTGTATTTGGCTTAATTCCTGCAATACGTATGATTTATATGGGAACGCAGTACACAGGGCAAGTTATAAATATTGAAATGCCTCTTGGAATTATACTGATACTCTTTTACGGCATCTTTGGTTTATACCTTTGGAAAAAGCGAAATGATATACCCAAGACAGATAACAAGGAAATTGTGATAATGGTTGTAAAAGTCGCATTGACAATAGCCGTAATTACGGCGAGTGCTTATGTAGCAGTATTATCAGCATTGATACTGACATCTGAAGGCATACATTCAGTTATATCCGGTATCGGAATGTTTGTTATCCCTTCCTTATTTTTGCCCCTTATTTGGCTCAAAAAAAGAAAAAAATTTATAATAATATGGCTGATACCTGCTGTAATATATTTCATAGCTTTAGGTGCTGACTATGGAATGATACAGTACGATAAGAGCATAACCATAAACACATCACCCAATATCAACGTTCGCGAATATTTACCTTTTGAAGAAGAATCAAAAATTGTAAAGATAGACAGTAAAACATTAAAACTTAATGAAAATTTACCGAGGATTGACGGTGCAGCTGCACTATTTCCTGTATATTCAGCATTTGTTAATGCAACATACCCCGAAACAACAAAATTGCACGATGGGTATTTTGAATATAACAATACACCCGATGGATATAAACTTCTATCGGAAAAAAGTACAGATATATTCATAGGTGTATATCCGTCAGATGAACAAAAAGCTGATGCTGAAGCAAAAGGAACAAAGTACATCTATACGCCTATCGGAACAGAAGCATTTGTTTTCTTTGTCCACAAGGATAATCCTGTTGATAATCTTTCAACCGAGCAGATTCAGGGTATTTATTCAGGTGAGATTACCAATTGGAAACAAGTCGGCGGTAAAAACGAAAAAATTGCAGCTTTTCAAAGAAATGAAGGCAGCGGAAGTCAAAGTATGCTTAAGCGTTTTATGGCAGGTATTCCTATAATGGAAGCTCCAAAAGAACTTGTAAATGATTTTATGGTCGGTATTATAGAACAGGTGTCGAACTACAAGAGTAAATCAAATTCCATAGGCTTCTCTTTCAGATATTATGTAGAGGGAATTATCAAAAATCCCGATATTAAAATGCTTTCTGTTGACGGTATTGCACCTACTGCCGAAAACATAAAAAGCGGGGAATATCCCATTGTAACACCGATTTACGCTGTTACCTACGAAGAACAGACCAATGAAAATGTTAACAAGCTGCTTGATTGGATATTGTCTGATGAAGGACAATATATCGTTGAAGAAACAGGATATGTAGGAATAAAATAGATTAGTATGATTGTTGCACAAATTGACCGAGGGGGTGATACACAATGAAAAATAAGTCAGCTTTTATCGCATTGACGATTTTATTAGTAGTTGTTATTATTTTCGGTGCGCTTTATTCCATTGATTTTAAAATGATGGAAGAGGGCAAACCTGTTGTGTTTTCCACATGGGGGCAAAAATATACTCATGTTGAAAACGAAGATGCGGAAAAAATCAAGGAAACAATAGTTAGTTATATTATAAAGCGGGAAAGTGCCTACAGTAATTACTACGGCGAAAAATGGTTTTGCGTGCCAAAAATTTATCTGATATCAAGAGATGACGAATTATATAACGCATATGCGTGGATATATGCAGCAAGCTACATAAAGCAACCCGGCGGAGAACTGCAGGAACGCAGTGCATTTTCTGTTCCGCACAAATTTGTTTTAACAAAAGAAAATGACGAATTTAAAGTTTTAAAATGTGAAACACCGGGTGACGGAGTGCAGTATCCTATTGATATGGAAAAGCTTTTCCCCAAAAATGTTCTAACTGAGATGGATAAGGTGCAACACGACGGAACGATTGCAGAGCTGGAAACGGAAATTCAAAAGCAGATTGCGCAGTTTTACAATTAAAATCAATCCCCGAAAAAACGGGGATTTTAATGTTGTTTTAATAAATATACACTATTATGTATGTGTAAAACGGAGGTGATAGAGTGAAATTCAGGCATGAGTATAAGCATCAAATTAATTTGTCGGATGTTATGCAGTTAAAAGGGCGGCTCAGTGCGGTTGCAAAGCATGATGAACATGCCGCTGAAGATGGAACGTATTATGTAAAAAGTCTTTATTTTGACAATTACTTAGACAAAACCTTAAGAGAAAAAATTGACGGAGTGAATAACAGAGAAAAATTCCGCATTCGTTATTATGGAACAGATACTTCTTTTATAAGGCTTGAGAAAAAAAGCAAAATCAATGGTATGTGTAATAAAGAAAGTGTAAGAATTACCAAAGAGGAGTGCCAAAAAATAATTGAAGGCGACATTTCGTTTATGCTGAAAAGTGATAATGCCCTTATGCGGGAATTTTATGCCAAAATGAATTATCAGCTTTTAAGACCGAAATGCATAGTTGCGTACAAACGTGAATCTTTTGTTTATCCTTTGGGCAACGTCAGAGTAACCCTTGATACCGATATTTGCGGCAGCTACAACGTGAATGAGTTTTTAAATCCGAACCTTAAATTTTTGCAGCTTTATCACACATCGGTTTTAGAGGTGAAATGGGATGAATATCTGCCGCAGATTATCAGGGACTGCGTTCAGGTAAAATCAAGAAAATCATCATCATTTTCAAAATATGCAGCAGTAAGATTTTAATTAAGAAAGGAAGTTTTTTATGACATTCAGTGATGTTTTTAAGTCAAGTTTTTTAGCAAATGTAAATACTTTCTCAACGTTAGATGTGCTTCTTGCGTTGGGACTTTCGTTTGTGTTGGGTCTTTTTATATTTATTATTTATAAAAAGACATATTCAGGAGTAATGTATTCAGATTCATTCGGTGTATCCTTGATTGCAATGGCAATGATTACAAGCCTTGTTATAATCGCAGTTACATCAAATGTTGTTCTTTCTCTTGGTATGGTTGGTGCACTTTCAATTGTACGTTTCAGAACTGCGATAAAAGAACCGATGGATATTGCGTTTTTATTCTGGTCAATTGCAGTTGGTATCGTACTTGGTGCAGGACTTATCCCGCTTGCGGTAATTGGCTCTGTAATAATCGGAATAATTATCGTAATCTTTTCAACAAGAAAAATCGGTGATACGCCTTATATTTTAGTTGTAAACTGTGACAATGCCGAAGCTGAAAAAGAAGCCGATGGTTTTGTTAAAGAAGATGCTAAAAAGAGTATTCTTAAATCAAAATCAGTTTCTAAAATTGGAATTGAACTTACTTATGAAGTTAGAATTAAAGAGGAAAATACAGATTTTATCAATAAGATTTCTGCACTCCCCGGTGTTAATAACGCTGTTTTGGTAACATATAACGGCGAATATATGTCATAAGGTGAAGTTATGATAAGCTCAAAAAGAATAACTGTAATCGGTATACTTCTGACGGCGGCGGTTTTAATATTAACAATCGGTATAATGATTTATTCTTCCGAAACTGCTACCAATGTTATTACAGGAACGATTGATTACAGCGAAAATCATAATATAACATATACAAATGATGATTTTTATACAAATTATTCCGAAAACGGGGTTGCAAAAATTACTTTAAGTGATATTGGAATTAATACCAACAGCAGTAATGTAACCATAGACGGCAATGAAGTTACCATTTTGGGCGGAGGCACTTACGTGCTTTCGGGGACAATTTCAGACGGCAATATTGTGGTAGACTCATCAGACAGTGCAGAAGTGAGATTAATATTAAATGGTGTAAAAATAACAAGCTCTGATTTTTCACCGCTTTATATAAAAAATGCCAAAAAAGTTGTTATTTCTATGGTAAACGGGACTGAAAACACCTTTATTGACGGTGAAAACTATAACGAAGCTAAGCTTACAGACGGCAGTCCGTCGGCGTGCATTTACTCAAAAGATGATGTAACCATCAACGGCAGCGGAACGCTTGTGGTAAGAGGAAATTACAATGATGGAATTCAGGTTAACGATGCACTTAAAATCACAGAGGGAACTGTGAAAATTTATGCCGAAGATGATGGTATAAATGTTAATAATTATATCGGATTTTTGAATGCAAATATCGAAATAAACACTTCTGATGATGCTATCAAATGTGAACATGACAGTATGGATTACGGATTTATTGCTTTTGAAGGTACAACTGTGAATGTTTCCGTTCCAAGTGACGGAATTCACGCTTCATCAAGTGTTTATATAAATGATGTAAATGCAAATATTACTGCAAATGAAGGTATAGAAGGCGCTTATATTGAAATCAACGGAGGAAATATAAATATAATTTCCAGCGATGATGCCATAAACGCAGTCGGTGAAAATTCAGGCGGCGGGTTTATGCGGCCAATGGGTATGCGTGCAGATAATATATCCGACGAAATTATTTATCTTGTAATAAATGGCGGTAACATTTATATCGAAACACGCGGTGATGGTATTGATTCGAATGGTGCAGTGGTTGTAAACGGCGGGAATATCGAAGTGTACGGTCCTGAAAATAACGGAAATTCTTCTCTTGATTTTGAATATGCTTTTGTTGTCAACGGAGGAACACTTCTGGCGGCAGGCAGCTCGGGTATGGCAGAATCTCCGTCGGAATTGTCAGAGCAGAATTCAATTGTTTTCAGCATTGACAAGAATTATGATGCAGGCAGTGAAATTTCTGTTACGGACAGCAACGGAAATGAGATTATTAAGGGAATTTCGGGCAAGAAGTTTAATTGGATTTGTGTAAGTTCGGATATGATTGCCGACGGCGAAAATTATACTTTAAAAATAAATGGTGAAGATGTATTAAATGTGCAGACTGACGGCGTAGTAACAATGGCAGGCAGCACCGGAAGGAGAATGTAATAATGATTAAAAAAATACTTGCCGCTGCATTGTGTGTAGTGATGGCGTTTTCTTTAAATGTATTTGCGGAAAATGCTGCAGAAGAAGTTACACCAACCGAAAGTCAGCAGCAAATGCCGCAGCAGGGCGAGAGAATGGGCAGAGGCGGCAGAATGGGCGGACAAATGGGGCAGCAACCGGGTGAAAATACACCTCCTCAGATGCCTGATGGCACTCAGATGCCGGAAAATGCTCAAAGACCTGAAAATGCTCAGATGCCGGAAGGTGCTCAGGCACCTGAAAAACCGCAGGCGGGAACGGGTGTTGCATCCGAAAATGCTGCACCTGTAGGTGAAACACCGACAGAGAAGGATGCATCTGCAGCTGCCGATACAAAAATAAGTGCTGAATCTGAAACAACAAACAACACTGATAATCGTGCACAAGGTTTTCGCGGCGGAATGCAGGGCGGAATGAACAGGGAAGATTTCGGTACTATGCAACAAGGGGCACAGTCAAAGACAGCATTGGATATTGTTAAAGAAAATATAACACCTATTATTTCTGTTATTCTTCTTATCTTCGCGTTCGTTTTCGTTATTTTTTATAAAAGAAAAAGATATTGATTTGTTAAAAAGCAGGGGCTTAAAAAGTCCTTTGCTTTTTAATCTTTATATGATATAATTTAGGTGGTGATTAAATATGAGAATTCTGGTTGTTGAAGATCAAAAAGATTTAAACAGAGTTATATCAAAAAGACTTGAAAATGAGGGATACAGCGTTGATCGTTGCTATGACGGAGTACAAGCACTGGAATTTACGGATACCGGTGAGTTTGACGCAATAGTTATGGATATAATGATGCCCAAAATGTCGGGTATCGAGGTGCTGAAAACATTACGAAGAAAAAATGTGAATACACCTGTGTTGCTTCTAACTGCTAGGGATAGTGTATCTGACAGAGTTGAAGGTCTTGATGCGGGAGCACAAGATTATCTGGTTAAACCTTTTGCGTTTGAAGAACTTCTGGCAAGAATTCGTGTTATGACCCGAAAATTAGGTGGCAATACAACCAATATTTTTGAACTCGGCGACCTGAAACTTGATATTGGTACACGTATGGTTTCGCGCGGCGGTAAGGCGATATCGCTTTCGGCAAAAGAATTTGATATCCTTGAATATATGATGATGAACAAAGGCGTTGTGCTTTCAAGAGAAAAGATTGAAAATCATGTGTGGAATTTCGACTATGAAGGCGGCACAAATGTTGTAGACGTGTATATCAGATATTTGAGGAAAAAGATAGATGAAGAATTTGATAATAAACTTATTCATACTATTCGCGGAGTAGGATATGTTTTGAGGGAAGAATAATGAATAAACTATCTGTAAAATTAAAGGTTACAATCTGGTATACGGCGGTTATGATGGTTATATCAGCGATTGTGCTTTTTGCAATGTCTTCAATTACACAGGATATGATTACACGTGATTTGGAAACACGCCTTGTGAGAACAGTTACTGACTTTTCTTTCAGATTGAATATGCCGGGAGACAGATTTATTCTCCCGCGCGGGCAGAGCTTTTATGACGAAGGTATTCATATGGTGATAGTTGACAACGAATTTCAGGCGGTAACTGACTATATTCCTTTCGGATTGGATGATGTTACCTTTGAATTCAAGCACGATGCTTTGAGAGAAAATGTTTATAACGGTCACACTTATCTTGAATATGACAGGGAAATAAAGCACCGTAACGGACCGTCATACTGGATAAAGGGTCTTGCATCACTTACCGATGAAAGCTATGCCGTTAAATCTGCAATAAAGAATAATCTTTTACTCACTCTGATATTAATTATACTGGCAGGTGCCGGCGGTTATTTAATTATCAGCCGTGCGTTTGTTCCTGTAAATAAAATACGTCTGACCGCTGAAGAAATATCTAAAAGCAGCGATTTGTCAAGAAGAATTGATTTGGGAGAGGGAAAAGACGAGATTCACGCATTGGCGGATACCTTTGATGAAATGCTTGAAAAAATTGAAAATACATTGGAGCGTGAAAAACAATTTACTTCAGACGCGTCTCACGAATTGAGGACGCCGGTTGCAGTAATCAGGTCTGAATGTGAATATCTGAAAACCTGTGCAAAAACACCTGAAGAATATTCGGAATCTATTGATTCGATAAACCGTCAGGCAGATAAGATGCAAAAACTTATTTCCGAATTGCTGACAATATCGCGTATGGATAAAAACACCGTGAAGGTCAATTTTGAAGAAACAGATATCAGCGAGCTTTTAAACTTTGTCTGTGATGAACAGGAGGAAATTCATTCGTCACAAATTAAACTTGTAAGAAATATATCGGAAAGTGTAGTTGCAAATGTTGATAAATTCCTGTTGGCAAGACTCTTTGTCAATCTAATTTCAAATGCTTATCAATATAGCAAAGATGAAGGAACGGTAATTGTAACTTTGACTGACAATGACAGCGATATCATATTTACGGTAAAAGACGACGGAATAGGTATTTCTGAGGAAAACATTCCAAAAATCTGGGAACGCTTTTATCAGGTAGACGGTGCCCGTGAATCAGACGATAATACAAGTATGGGACTTGGACTTTCAATGGTAAAATGGATTGCCGAATGTCACGGCGGAAGCATAGAGGTTGAAAGTGCAATTGATGAGGGCAGCGAATTTGTTTTCAGATTTCCTGCAAAAGAAGATAAATAACAACTAAATTAAAGAAATGTTAAAGCAAAACAAACTGCCAAGGCAGTTTGTTTTTGCATACAAATTGACTTTTTGGGTTTATTGTGTTAAAATTTTATATTGTGATTAATGAAACAATGCTTGTAGTTACGCTATATAAAGCATTTTGAATTACAAACCCAAACTTAATTTGTCGGCAGGAGGAAAATATGTTTACACACACTTACGAAACTAGATACGGCGATTTTAAAGATTATGAAACAGTAAAAACAGGAACTGTACTTGATATTGTTCAGGATATTTCCACGAAAGAGGCTGATTTTTGCGGCTACAGTATTCAAAAACTTCGTGAGATGAATGTTGCATGGCTTATGCAGGGGATTAATGTCTACTTTGATGCACCGGTAAAGGTAAACTGTCCTATAGAGGTTTCAACCGCTGTTCAGAGCCTTAAAGGCGCCGTGTCGGAAAGAGGTTGTATTCTCAGACAGGAAGGAAAGATTGTTGCTAAAACGATTGCAAATTGGTTTACATTTAACACACAAAAAATGCGTGTGTGCAGAATACCGACTGAAATGCACGAATGTTATACATGTCACGATTTCAAAGACAGTTTTTTTGAATATAAAAGGCCGCAGATTTTAGAAATTGAAAATTCTGAATATACAGTAAGAGTAGCTAATAAAGATATTGATACAAATAAGCATCTTAATAACCAAAAAAGTGCGGATTTGCTTATGGATGCGTTACCGTTTGATTTTAATTTCAATTATCTCGGTATTTTGTATAAAAAAGCAACCTATCTTGGCGATGAGCTCGAGGTGTGCATAAAAGAAATTGAAAAAGGGCATTATGTTCACTTGCAGACAAAAGATAAGGATGTTTGCGTTGCAGGGGTATTTGAAAACATTTAATTGGAGAAGATAATAACATAATATCATCCTTTGTTACATTTGATATATACAGTTTACAGGTATTATTGGGTAAGAATGTTTGAAAAAATAACTTAAATCAAGGGTAGGTGTTGTTATGAACATATTACATATGAAATACGCTTTGGAGGTTGCTAAGGCAGGTTCTTTGAACAAAGCGTCAGAGGCTTTGTTGATAGCTGTTCCGAATTTAAGCAGGTCGATTAAAGAGCTCGAGGCTGATCTTGGAATAACAATTTTTGAGAGAACTTCAAAAGGAATGTGTCTTACGCCTGAGGGCGAAGAATTTACAAATTTTGCAAAAGGAATATTGAGTCAGATTGATCAAGTGGAAAAGTTTTATAAAGAGGGGGCACCGAACAAACAGAAATTTTCAATATCTGTACCTCGTGCCTGCTATATTTCCGAAGCTTTTGCAGAGTTTTCAAAATCTCTTACCAAAGATGCTGCCGAAATATTTTATAAAGAAACCAATTCCCAGCGTGCAATTCACAATATGGTAAATCACGACTATAAGCTTGGTATTATCAGATATGCTGAAAACTATGACAGATATTTCAAAGCAATGCTGGACGAAAAAGGGTTTGATTATGAACTTGTTACAGAATTTTCCTATTCTCTTATTATGAACAGGGAAAATCCGCTTGCGGATAAATCAAAAATCACATTTGAAGATTTGAGCGACTATATTGAAATTGCACATGCAGACCCATACGTTCCCTCAATGCCGCTTGCTAAGGTTGTGAAAGAAGAATTGCCGGATAATATTGACCGAAGAATTTATATTTTTGAAAGAGCAAGCCAGTTTGATTTACTTCAGAAAAATCCCCAAACCTTTATGTGGGTATCTCCCGTACCGCAGGGGTTGCTTGATAAATACAATCTTGTGCAGAAAAAATGTTTTAATAACAAGAAGATTTATAAGGATATTCTTATTTACAGAAAGGGCTATAAGTTATCCGAGCTTGACCGCAGATTTATAGACGAACTTTATGAAGCTAAAAGGAAATATTTGTAAGAAATGAGTGTTATCAATTTTGATAACACTCATTAAACATTTTAAGAATTCCCAAAACTGTGAATGCGTGTTAAAATATTATCAAAAGAATAAGTAATTTAACAGTTGATAACAGGAGGAGAATTTATGGACAAGAAGAATTATGAAATCGTAGACAGTGTTGAAAAGCTCGAAGAAGCTATTCTTCGCACCAAAGAAGCACAGAAACTTTTTGCAACGTACACACACGAGCAGGTTGATAAAATATTTTTAGCGGCTGCTTCTGCTGCAACAAAA
>CAZBJD010000033.1:0-14971 GCA_964492155.1 uncultured Eubacteriales bacterium | reverse complement strand
GAACCTTTGCTGGTTGCTATATAATTTTCAATGTCCAATCGTCGCTGCACGCGACTTGAATATGATAACACAACTAAAAACATTTGTCAATACTTTTTTTGAAATTTTTTTGAATTTTTTTAAGTATTTGCTGTTTTCAATCGGTCAGCTTGTATATGTTACCACAATTTTCATATCTTGTCAACACTTTTTTATTAAAATTTGCATTTTTTTCAATTCAAGGTTTTGCCGCCGACTCATTTTTGTCAGCAGCAAAACCATTTTTTAATATAATGACGTAAAATCATAAAACTCTACCTTTATAGGAAGGTGAGCAACGCGAACGTTAATTGCCGAAGGCGGCTTTTTATACTATCGACGCTACCGCTAACACAACTGCACAAACGACAAACAGCAGAAGAATAAACTTTAATGAAAATTTCAACCATTTATCATAAGGAACTCTGCCTATTGCTAATGCACCCATAACAACTGCACTTGTCGGTGTAAACAAATTCAAAATTCCCGATGCGCACTGGAACGCAGTAATAACCAAACTTCTTCCGACTCCCGAAAAATCTGCAAGCGGTGCCATAATCGGCATTGAAAGCGTCGCTAAGCCCGAGCTTGACGGAATTAGGAAAGACAGCGGAATGAAAATGAGATAATTTAATATTGTAAACACCACATTGTGCGTTCCGCTTAACGCAGTTTCACCCCAATGTAGTATTGTATCGGTAATAAGCCCCGAATTCATAATAACAGTTATTCCTCTTGAGATACCTATTATAAAAGCAACTCCCAGAAGTTCTTCACAGCCTCTTACAAAGCTTGAAACAATATCTTCTTCTGAAAGTCCGTAAACAACACCAATCACAATCGCACCCACAAAAAATAACGCAGACAGTTCACCAAACCACCATCCTAATGTTGGCAGAAATGTTATCCCCATATCTTCAAAAGGAATTACGCTGTATATCATAACAAGAAACACAACAGCAAATAAAATCAAGGCAATTTTCTGCCGTCTTGATATGCCATTGCTTTTATTGTCGCCATAAACCAGTGAAAAATGTTCTATATTATCCTCATACATATCTGCAACATATGATGCTTCCGGCGATGCTTTTGTTTTTGCAGCATATTTCATTACGTAAACAATCGCCAGCAATAGTGAAACCACAAGAAGAACAAGTCGCAGCACTAGGCCGTCACCAAGTGATACTCCTGCAAATCCTGAAGCAATGCCTGTCGCAAACGGATTGACTGTTGAGCCTAAAACGCCTACACCCGCTCCCAAAAGTATTACTGCGACAGCAGTAACGGCATCATATCCCGCCGCTATGAATATAGGCAGCACCAAAGGGTAAAAAGCAATAGTTTCTTCTGCCATACCGAAAGTTGTTCCGCCGATTGCAAAAACTGTCATCAGGATAGGAATCATATATTTTTCTTTTCCGCCCAGTGACGAAATAATTCCCGAAATACCTGCACTTATTGCTCCTGTTTTCATCATTACACCCAAAAATCCGCCAACCATAAGAATAAACAATGCTATGTCTATGGCATCATAAAACCCTTGAAAAGGTGCCAGCAAAACATCTTTTACTGTCTGACCGTTTGGCACCGTCTGCGAATATGTGCCTGCGACAGGCTCTCCGTCAGGTGTATACTGATACTGTCCTGCAGGAATTACCCATGTGAGTATTGCCACTATGATGATAATTACAAATAATATAGAATAAGCCGTAGGCATTTTAAATTTCTTCATATATTATATCACCTCAGTTCTATATGAGTACCTGCGTTACCCTCCAAAGCTTCGCAGCCTTTATAAAGAGAAGTGATAATTGCTTTTCTTCCCTCTTTTGATTTTGCAAATTTAACAGCCGCTTCAACTTTTGGAAGCATACTGCCCGGAGCAAAATGATTTTCTTTTATATATTCCTCTATCTCCACAGTGCTGACATTTTCAAGATTTTTCTGTTCAGGCTTGCCAAAGTTAATTGCCACATTTTCAACTTCGGTTAAAATCATTAAAATATCTGCATCCATTTCTTCAGCCAGTTCTTCTGCTGCGAAATCCTTGTCAATTACCGCCGCAACGCCTTTCAGATTGCCGTTTTCATCTTTTATTACCGGAATACCCCCGCCGCCGCAGGCAACAGTTATCGTGCTGTCCCAAAGATTTTTTACAGTTCCGATTTCCGCAATGCCTATCGGCTTTGGTGACGGCACAACTCTCCTGTACCCCTTGCCGCTGTCTTCTTTCATTGTGTAGCCTTTGGTTTGTTCAAGTTCTTTTGCTTCCTTTTCTGTATAAAAAGGGCCGATAGGCTTTGTGGGATTATCAAACGCAGGGTCATTTTTATCTACAAGCACCTGAGTGATAACTGTAACAATGGGAATATCACGTCCGTTTTTCTTGAGCTCATCATAAAGTGCCTGTTGAATATGATAACCGATATAACCCTGACTCATGGCGCCGCACACATCAAATGGCATAGGCGGTGTAATATCCTTTGCTCCCTCCGACGCAAGCATTATTCTGCCAATCTGAGGACCATTCCCGTGAACAATCGCAAGCTCGTGACCGGCATTGCTGATTTTTGCGAGTTGCTGAGCCGTTTTGTGAACAACTTTAAGCTGCGACTCAGCGGTAGGCGGAAGACTTTTATCCTCCAAAGCATTTCCGCCCAGTGCAATAACTACTTTTTTCATTTTGTCACCTCACACCGTTGCAACCATTACCGCTTTAATAGTGTGCATTCTGTTTTCGGCTTCGTCAAAAACTACAGAATTTTTACTTCTGAAAACTTCATCGGTAACTTCTCTGATGTCGACACCTTTATCGTGCCATTCTTTCGCAAGCTTGGTTTCAAAATCGTGGAACGAGGGCAAACAATGCATAAACAGAACATTTTTATTACCTGTTTTCTCCATCATTTCTTCTGTTACTCTAAAAGGACTCAAAAGCTCTGTTCTCTGAGGAATTAAATCTTCTTCCCCCATCGACGCCCAGATGTCCGAATATATAACATCTGCTCCCTCTAAACATTTTGCATCAGCCGAAAGTGTAAGCGTACCGCCCGTTTTATCGCAAATACCTTTAACCTGTTCTAAAACATTTTTATCAATATCGTTGATAAGTTCTGCAGGACCGTAACCCACAAAATCCATACCCATTTTTGCACAGCCGTACATCCATGCGTATGCCATATTATTTCTCACATCGCCCACAAACACAACCTTACAGTCTGAAAGCGGTTTAGCAATGTGTTCTTCCATGGTCATCATATCGGCTAAAATCTGTGTGGGATGATCTGCATCCGTAAGTCCGTTAAACACCGGGACCCCTGAATATCTTGCCAGGTCCTCAACCACCTTTTGGTCAAAGCCTCGGTATTCTATTCCGTCAAAAAATCTGCCGAGAACTTTTGCAGTATCCTCAAGCGATTCTTTTTTGCCCATCTGAGAGCTTCCCGAATCCAGAAACGTTATGTGTGCACCTTCTTCGTGAGCCGCAACTTCAAATGCACATCTCGTCCTTGTTGAAGTTTTTTCAAATAAAAGAACGATATTTTTATTGCACATACATTTTTCCTTTACGCCCATTCTTTTTTTAGCTTTAAGGTCATGTGCCAAATCAAGCAAATATCTGATTTCCTGTGTTGAAAAATCCATTAATGTCAAAAAGCTTCTTCCTTTTAAATTAACTGCCATATCAAAAACCCTTTCCTTAAATAGTTATTGGTGTAGATTTTCACGGACAAGCGGCATACTCATACATCTCGGACCGCCTCTGCCTCGCGAAAGCTCGGAACTCGGCATACTGATTGCTTCAATTCCATGTTCTTTAAGCGCCTGATTTGTAACATAGTTTCTTGAGTACACGACAACCTTTCCCGGAGCAATTGCAAAGGTATTTGAGCCGTCATTCCACTGTTCACGTGCCGCATCAATTACACTGTTGCCGCCGCACTTGATTAAAGTTACATGGTCAAGCTTTAAATGTCTTTTCAAAATTTCTTCGATTTTATCATTTTCCTCGGTAATTTTCAGCTTGTGGTTTGAATCCATTTCAATTACAAAAAGCTTAATGTCATCCGTGATATTGGGATGAATTGTAAACTTGCCGTAGTCCACCATTGTAAATACGGTATCCAGATGCATAAAGCTTCTTGACTTAGGAATATCAAACGCAAGCACCTTTTTAAATGAGTTGTCGGTAGAAAGTAATTTTTTTGCAAGCATTTCAATAGCATTAGGGTGTGTTCTTTCTGAAATACCCACTCCCACTACTTCGTGATTTAGAACCAAAATATCACCGCCCTCTAAAGACGAATCTTCATTACGGTCATAAAAGACCTCGGTACCGCGATAGTTGGCATTATACTTAAAGATATACTTTGCAAGAAGCGTTTCTCTGTTTCTTGTTTTGGTATTCATTTTGTGGATTGTAACACCGTGACCGATACTTGCAAAGGGGTCTCTGGTAAAATAAAGATTTGGCATAGGATCAATCAAAAACGGATATTCGTCATCCAGATAATCCACAAGATTTTTCTTGCCATACCACGAAATATCTGTTTTTCTTAATCCCTCAATCATTTTGATTATCATATTTTTAGTGCTGAACTGCTTGTAATAATCAATATACATCTGCGTTCTTTTTGCACCTCTTATACCCGCTTCGAACAGGTATTCCCTGATAAACTGGTCTTTTACATCGTCATTTAAAATCGATTCAGCAACCAAGTCCTCAAGATAAACCACTTCAACGTCATTTTTCCTTAGAATTTCCGCAAAAGCATCATGCTCCTGACGTGCAATTTCCAAGTACGGAATATCGTCAAACAAAAGCCTTTCAATGTATTCGGGCATAAGATTTTCAAGTTCTCTTCCCGGTCTGTGAAGCATAACCTTTTTCAAAGTGCCTATTTCAGAGTAAACTTCAATTTCTGAATTACCCATTTTGTCACCGCCTCCTAAAATTTTTCGGTAGTATTTTTTCCCGCTTTACTAAAAATATGCAAAATTAAAAAAGTTACCTTCGGCAATTAATGTTCGCTTTGCCCACCTTTTTATAAAGGTAGACTTTTATGATTTTCCGTAAATTAAAAAACCGACCGAAATTTAAAATTTCAGTCGGTTTTTTTAACCGCGATAGGTTTTAGGGCTTACCCCCACCATCTTTTTAAAAATCCTTGAAAAATAATTCTGGTCATAATACCCTGTACGTTCCGCAATCTCGCCTATGGGCAAATCAGTATTAAGCAGCAGTTCTTTGGCTTTTTCTATTCGCATTATACCTATATACTCGTGGGGCGGCTTACCCGTGTACTCTTTAAATATATTTGAAAATCTGCCTACACTCAGATGAAGTTCCCGTGCAAGTCCCTGTACCGATACCGTGTTTAAATTTTCACTGATTTTTCCGCATGCCTCTGCTGCTCTTGACCTGCCGAGTCCGTCACCTCCGCTGCTTTTATTTCTTATACTCCTTGCAGCTATCGAAAAAAGCTGTAACAGACAGGCGGTGCAGCACTCATTATGAGCAAACTGTTTAACGGAATATTCTTCAAGCATTTTTTCAAAAGTTTTTTCATATGAAAGATTTTTCCCGATGTAAGCGGTTTTAATTTCATATATACCAAGCTTTGTCAAAATCTGTTCACAAGCCGAGCCTGTAAAATGAATATAGTATGATACAGCCTTATCCTCTGCCTTAAAGGCATACTGCTGACGCTCTTTCGGGCGAAACAGAATAATACTGCCTTTAGGCACTTTACGATGTACTCCGTCTGTTGTCAGATGGCAAACTCCTTCCGCCACATAAATAAGCTGATAATCCACTCTTCCCTTTTCACGTAATTGCTCAAAACTTTTATCAAAAAATTTTTCAATTCCGCAACTGTTAAGAATAAGATATTCGTCTGATATTCGTTCTGTGCTAAATTCCATTAAAAAATCCCGCCTGCAAACAATTTTTTGTTCAATTATATCATTTTACCTCCAAACAGTCAATATTTAAAAAATGCTAAATATCAGTTTTAAAATCCATATACATAATTTATACACAGGTATATAATACATTTGAAAAGAGGGATAAAAAATGAGCAAAATAATATCATATTTAGCATCATCGCAAACCAAAATATTTCCCGATAGTGAAATAAGGGAAAGCTACACTTCCGCTTCGGCAATGGCAAACGAGCCGTTTTCATTCGTGCTTGCCTACAAATCGGCAGAGAATGAATTTATACCCATAAGTGTAAGTGCAGAATGTGAAGGTCTTGACATAAGCATATATAAAACAGGTTATGTTCCCGTAACTCACACCAAAACCGCCTTTGACGAAGTTGCATACGATGATAAGCCGTCAGGCCTATACCCCGATATACTTTTAAAGCGCAGTGCCGTTCCCGACATTGCAGAGAACAAAAGTCCGTTCTGGGCAGGCTCCACATATTATGAAAAAAATGAAAGCAATCTTTTAAATGCCACAAACAATGCTTTTCAGTCAGTTCTTATTTGTATAAACGAGAATTCCGAAACAATTAAAGGCGGACAATATAAAATCAATATACGTATAACATCTCTCACAGACAGAAGCGAACTTGGAAATCATATTTTCACCCTGAATATAATAGATAAATGTCTGCCCAAAACAGATTTGATGTATACAAACTGGTTCCACTCAGACTGTCTTTCGGATATTCACGGTGTAAAGGTTTATTCGGATGAGTTTTTTGAATTACTTGAAAAATATTTAAAAAACGCATCAAAGCACAAGATGAACACTCTGCTTTTACCTGCCTTCACTCCGCCCCTTGACACCCATATAGGGCATGAACGCCAAAATGTGCAGCTCGTGAAAATAGTTGTTACCGACAATGGCTATGCATTTGATTTTTCTCTTATGGAAAAATTTGTAACTTTAGCTTTAAATTGCGGAATCGAATATTTTGAGCACGCTCACTTGTTTACACAATGGGGTGCAAAGCACGCACCTAATATCTATGCTGAAAAAGACGGCAAGGAAGTTCGTATTTTCGGTTGGGAAACAAACGCTTCGGAAGATGAATACAAGCACTTTCTTGAATGCTATATACCTGAGTTTTTGAAAGTAATGAAAAAGCTTGGCATTTCGGATAAGATTTTTTTCCACATTTCCGATGAACCAAGTGAAAAGCATCTCGAAAGCTATCAAAAGGCAATTGACATTGTTTCGCCCCTTATAAAGGATTACAAAAGCGGCGATGCACTTTCTGATATAAAGTTTTATCAGAACGGATTTGTAAAAACTCCCATAGTATGCGTTGCGAAGGCAGATAACTTTTTTGGCAAATGTCCGTCGTTCTGGCTTTACTACACCGGCGGATATTCCGGCGAGCAAAAGCTTGAAAAATGCACAAACAGATTGGTTACCTCAAAGCCGTACCGCACAAGGATACTGGGACTTCATTTATATAAATACAAAGCCGCGGGCTTTTTACATTGGGGATACAATTACTGCTACGATTCCTTAAGCAAAGGAATATTCGACCCAAAAACAGATGCCTGCGGATACAAACAAAAGCCGGGTGCCTCATACCTTGTATATCCCGGTTTAAACGGTCCTTTGCCGTCACTTCGTGAAAAATATATGTGTGAAGCAGTGTGTGATTACAAAGCTTTAAAGCTCTTGGAAGAATACACAAGCTATAACGAAGTAATAAACCTGTGCGAAAACTTTTTCGGCAAAGAAATTAATGTATTCACAATTCCCGAAAGCGAGCAGCAGATGCTAACATTTCGCGAAATGATAAACATTGAAATACAAAAGCATATAAATTAAGACGGCGAAACGCCGTCTTAATTTATATCAAGTTTTGATTTTATTGATTTGATATAATCGGTTGGTGACATTTTTTCACATTGTTTAAACATTCTGCTGAAATAGTGAACAGTTGAAAATCCCACATTTTCTGCAATCTGCGTCAGATTAAGCTTTCCTTCACGCAGGAGTTTTTTGGCCTCTTTTATTTTCAATCTGTTTATGTAATTTATCACAGTATCCCCATACGCTTTTTTAAACTCATAACAAAGCGTGGTTTTATTGGTTCCGCACAAAAAGCAAAGTTCATTGAGTGTTATTTTTTCTTTGAAATTTTCATTAATATAGCTGTAGATTTCGCCAAGCTTTGAATTTACCCCGCCTTTGCCTTCATTAAGCGATACGGAATCTTTATTTCTTACAAGTTCAATCAGAAATGTTTCCAGCTTCAATTTTATCATCTGATCGGCACCAAAGGGATAATTTTTCCTTTTTTTCATATCTTTAAGATTTGGCTGGTCATAAGGCGGCAAAAAAACAGTTCTTCCCTCTTTTACAACATCTGCCAGCAGCCTTTGACAGTTTTCCGTCATTAAATTTGTTTCATACGAAAATATATCAAGCTCGGGTGTTATACATTCAAAGCCTATGATAATAACATTCGGTGCAACTTCTTCCGTACAGCTCAAGGAATGAATTTCTCCCGACTTGTGTATGATAAAATGCCCTTTTTTAAGCAATCCGTTGTAATTTTCAGACTCAACCATTATCTCTCCGTTATCGGCGTACACAAGCTCTCTGAATTCGTGTTTATCCTTGAATGTTTCATATTCACCCGTAAATTCAAAATAGTGAATGTTTGCAATTCTTGTTACATTAACTGCTTTTTTAAATTTTTTAAGCTTAAATTCCATTATCATCACTCCGTATTTAATGATATCACACCCGTTTTGTTTAGTCAATATTAAAAAAAATTAAGATTGTGCAAATTTTAATTACTATTGTGTAAATACAAATCCTGCGTTAAGTTGTATAATAAAATCAAATCAATAAGGAGGTTTTTAATTATGGGAAGAATATGTATACCCGATTATGAGTACAAAGAAAGAATTCAGAAAGCTGCGGAACTTATCCGCAAAAAAGGTCTTGATGTAATGGTAGTATCAAGCACCGAATCAGACTATGCAAACGCAAGATATTTCAGCGGATTTTGGCCGCTTTTTGAACGTGCAGGTGTTGCAATTTCCGCAAGCGGCGATGCTGCACTTTTGGTTGGTCCCGAATCTGCAATTTTTGCAAAAGACTTCGGCAAAATCGATAAAATTTTCGTTTTAAAAGAGTTCAGAGAATCAGCAGACCCTGCATATCCCGAACTCCGTGCTGATACATTTAATGATGTATTCAAAGCTATCGGTGTAACAGGCGAAAACATTAAAATCGGTCTCGGAAGCTATGTTGAATGCACACTTCCTATCTATGAAGGCTTGAAAGACAGCTTCCCGAAAGCTGAAATTTCAAGATGCAACGACATTATGGTTGAACTCCGTAAAATCAAGAGCGTAAACGAGCTTGCTTGTATCAAAGAAGGCTTCAGAATTGTCGACCTTGCTACAGACGAAGTTATCAGAAACTTAAAGCCGGGCGTTACAGAGCTCCAGATGGTTGGTATCGCACAGAGAGTTATTTATGAAGAAGGTGCTGAATACGAAGGTCTTCCTATGTATGTATTCTCAGAAGCATCAACACGTCACGCAATCAGCCGTTCAAGCTACAAAACAATCAACAAAGGCGATATTGTTCAGCTTAACTTATCAGCTAAGATTGACGGTTACTCACCTGCAGTAGGTCTTCCTGTTGTAATGGGTAAATTAGAAGGCGAAAGAAGAAGAATTGTTGAATTCTGCTTACAGGCTCATAACTGGACAGTTGACAGAATTAAAGCAGGCGTTTTAGCAAGCGACATTGCAAAAGACTTCTACAAATTATATGAAGAAAATGGTATGAAAGACAACTTCGTATATGGTCCTTGCCATGGTACAGGTATGATTGAAGTTGAAGCTCCTTGGATGGAAACAACAAGCGACTACCTCTTGGAAGAAAATATGACATTCCAGGTTGATACATTCATTTCAGGTCCTACATTCGGTTGCCGTTGGGAAAAAGGTATCGCTGTTACCAAAGACGGCTGCACATCAATGACTGATTATCTCAAGAAAGGAATTATTGAAATCGATGGCTAACGGAACAGGAAAAAAAGTATGGATACTCCCTGACTGCGAGCTTCCTCCTGAAGGAGAAGGCGTTGCAAAAGGTCACGAATCCGTAATTATTGTAAATGACAGTGATGTTGACGCTGAAATTGATGTAAAGCTTTTCTTTACAGATAAAGATGCATACGAAGAAATCAAATGGACTGTAGGTGCAGGACGAGTTAGATGCTTCAGAACAAATAAGCCTTCAGATATGGGCGGTTTTGTTGTGCCATTTGAAACGCAGTATGCTATGAAACTCACATCAAACTGTAACATTGTTGTTCAGTATGGCAGACTTGACAACACACAGCCAAATCTTGCTTTCTACACAACAATGGGATACAGTGAATAATAGAGGTGTGTTATGGTAACACAAACTGATATTGAAAAATCTTTAAAAGAATTAGGGCTTAAAGCCGGCGATACTGTTTTGTTCCATTCATCACTTAAAAGTTTTGGGCAGGTAGATGGCGGAGCTGGGTCCGTCATCTCTGCCTTTTTACGTATTGTTGCAAACGAAGGAACGGTAATTGTTCCAACGCTTTCGCAAAAAGATTTTGATGATTCATACAAAACCTGGCATATGGACAAGCCGTCAGATGTAGGCTGTATTACCGAAGTTTTCAGGAAAAGTCCTGATGCTTTAAGAAGTAACCAGGCAACACATTCTGTTGCCGCAATCGGGAAAAAGGCTGATTATTATACCTGTACTCACGGATGTATGGGCAAACGAATCGGTCCATATGGCGATACACCATTTTCCGCCGACTCACCCTGGCAAAAGATGTATGATAACAACATAAAAGTTGTTCTTGTTGGTGTCGGTTTTGAAGCATACACCTTAAAGCATCTGCACGAATATATACTGGCAGAAGCTTGCTTAAAGAATGCTGAATCCCGCGGTGAATATAAAGAATACGCAGAAAAAATACTTACTTTTGAAAAACGTCATGAAAGAGAAAAATATATCTGGCCATCCTTAAGTTCAGAAAAAATGCTTGAAACAGGGATTAAAAACGACCTTATTTCTTCCACCATGTGCGGCAATTCCAGGCTTATGGCATTTTCTGCAAAAGATATCGGCGATGCCGTAATGGCCGATGTGTATAAAAATCTTGATTACTGGTTCAGTGCAGAGTGGCATGTACGAACACTTGCCTGGATGAAAGAAAATATATAAAAATAAAAGGAGAGTTTAAAATGTATTTTGATAAAATTTTCCCAAGAGAAATTGAAAATGCAAAGGAAAATCACACACCTGTTGTTATTGTTGGCGGAACCGTTGAATATCACGGTCCTCATTGCTCATACGGATGTGACACATTGGTTGCTCAGGGACTTGTTGAAAAATTAGCAAAAGAAAAAGATATTATTATTGCTCCCACCATCAGCTACAGCCCGTCAAGCTGGGCAGTAGGCGACGAAAAAAGCGGCACTGTTCATATTCCCGAAAATGTTTTCGAGGAATATGTTTACCATACTTTTATGAGTATGTTAAATGCAGGCCTTCACAATATATATGTAGTTATCCACCATCAGTTTGAACAGGAAAATCTTATGCCTATGACACTTTGCTACAAAAAAGCTGCAAAACGTGCAGAAATGGCATATATGGAACAGACAAGAGGCAGAGGCTGGTGGGGCAGCGAAAGCTTTAAGGATTATTACGAAAATCTCGGCGGAAATGATGACCCGTTCAGCAGAATTAAAGTAATTCCCACAATGAGCACTTCTGTTCAGAATGCTACAGGATATGACCACGCAGGAAAATACGAATGCTCAATTTTAATGTCGCTTTATCCCGAAGCCGTAGAGCTTGGAAGAATTGACGAAATCAAGCATTGGTTTACCGAAAGTGCAAGAGAAGCGTCAAAAGAACTCGGCGACGAAATGGTTAAACTTTCTCTTGAACATTTGAAAAATACTATTAAATAGAGGTATAATATGCTGCGCGAAATAATAAATGATGAATATTTTAATTTGCAGCCTGAAAAAGAATTTATAGAGCTTTTAAAAATTCCGGTACACAGTGAGCCTCCAATGAACTGGGGGCTCGGTGCTATGCAAAAGGATGAATTTTCTTTTTCGGGAATGTATTTAAATGCAAATTTTCCTGATGAAAATCATCTTCTCGATACCGCTTATGAAGATTTTAACGAATTTTTAAAGGTTTGCAAAATATCAGGAAACGTTTTCCCCGTAAACATCATATACAAAAAAACCGATGTTTTTGAAAGTTATGAAATTATTATAAAAAAATCAGGAATTACAGTTTCTGCCGGTGATACAGAAGGTATCCGCCGCGGTCTTGTGTGGATTGAAAATGAGCTTTCCAAAAACGAAGGTCCATTTTTAAAAGAAAAAACCGTTTTAAACGTTCCTCACATCGAGGACAGAATTACAAGAGGATTCTTTTCTCCCACAAACCGTCCTCCCAAAAACGGCGACGAGCTTTCTGACGATATAGACTACTATCCCGAGGCATATTTAAACCGCCTTGCCCACGACGGCACTAACGGGCTTTGGATATACACAAGCTTCAACGCCATTCTTCCCCCGGGAATGATTAAGGAATATGGAAAAGGTCATGAACCAAGACTGGAGAAATTGAGAAGTGTTATCAAAAAATGTGCCCGCTACGGTATAAAGGTTTTTGTTTTTGCAATTGAGCCATTATCTGTAAAATCAGCAAACGGTGAAATCTTAAAAAACTATCCTCAGGTTAAAGGAGCAACTGCCGAATGGGGTCAAGGCAACTGTTTCTGCACGGAAACCGAGTTCGGAAAAGCATATTGCATTGATTCAACCGAAACTATGGCAAAGATTTTGCCCGGTCTTGGCGGATTTATAAACATTACTGCAGGTGAACGTATTACAAATTGTTCAAATACTGTTACCAATGACTGCCCACATTGTTCCCATCTGCCGAGAGGTAAAGTTTTAGCAGATACTGTAGAGCATTTTTGTGAAGGTTTCAGGCGTTCAGACCCGAATATGAAAGTGGTAAGCTGGACCTACGGGCACCGAACATGGAAAACCGAGGACATTGAAGACTATGTAAAATACTCCCCTTCAGATGCCTGCCTTATGCAGAATTTTGACGATATGGGAACTCCTGTTCAGCTTGGCAAAAAACGCTTGGCTGCCGATTATTGGTTGTCATACGCAGGTCCGTCTGACCTGTTCGTTAATACTGCAAACGCCTGCAAAAAGTATGGTAAAAAGCTATATGCAAAAATGCAGATTTGTTGTTCGCACGAAAGTGCAAGCGTGCCATACCTGCCTGTTCCGGGTTTGGTATTTGAAAAATTCAAGGGTGCTTATGAGCTTGGAGTCAAAGGAGTTCTGGAATGCTGGTATTTCGGCAACTATCCTTGTCTTATGTCCAAGGCTGCAGGCGAATTATCATTCCTGCACGATTTTTCAGACAAAGACAGTTTTTTAGAGCATTTAGCAGGAATTTATTGGGGCAGAACCAATGCAAAGCAAGTTGTCAAAGCCTGGAAGTTGTTTACCGATGGATATAAAAACTATCCGATAAATATAATGTTCAGCTACTACGGTCCGATGCACGATTCCATTGTATGGCAGCTTCAACTCATACCGAAAAACTTTTCGCTTCCCCGCTCGTGGTTTTCAACCGACCGCTGCGACGGTGACAGAATTGATGAATGTCTTTTGGGAATTCATACAATCGATGAAGCTGAATTTCTCACTTCAAAAATGTCCTCGCTATGGAAAGATGGTATTAATGAATTAGAGAAAATTCCCAAAAATAATTGTTACGCATACAAAGAGCAGATTAACTGTGCAAAAGCCATTGACATTTTGTTTGAAAGCGGACATAACATTATAAAATTCTATCAAATCCGTGAAAAACTCGGATTTGAATACGGAAATCCAAAAGAGCTTTTGTCAGAAATGAAACAAATTGTAGAACGTGAAATAGAATTAAGCCAAAATATGATTTCTGTTTGCAATGCAGATTCAAGGCTTGGATATCATTCGGAAGCTGAAAACTTTAAGTTTTTCCCGCTTAAATTAAAACATAGAATTGAACAGCTTGAAAACTTGCTTGCAACCGAATTTGTTGAAATCGAAAAAAGGATTTCTGATGGTCTTGTACCTTTTGAATACTATAAAGGTGTTGAGGATGGTGTTCCTCACTATCAGATGGGTAAAAATTCTTTAGATAATGCCGATTGGCTTGAGCTTAACGATTTCGGAGCAAAATTCAAGGCAGCATATGACGAAGATAGTCTTTATTTTGAATTTATAAGCGATGAAAAATTCGATGTAAGATTTACCCCTGAATTTGTTTTAATGCATGTTGCACCAACGGTTGAAATCACAAAAGACACTAAATTCAAGCACGGATATGCAAACCCGCTTTACCATGCATTAAAAGTTGACAACGGACTTGAAAAACTGGAAAAAATGTGGAATATCACAAAAATTCCGTCAGATGGAATGCATTTTGTCATTACCTTAAAAAGGACTGACATCGGATGGACAAAAGATACTCCGATGAAGCTCAGAATAGGTCATGAAAAAAGCGGACACACTTCTTTATGGGCACAAGAGCCGCATCCCGTTCATTACCTGGGAAAATCCGAGGTTTCTCCCGGACAGTTTGGCTGGCTTATGCCTTAACTCAAACTATAAACCCGAAAGCAAAAGCTTTCGGGTTTATTTTTTTGTTTCTTATGCTTTGTTGATTGAACCGAAAAGTTCCATCTTTTCTTTAACTGTAGCTTTGATTGCTTCAAAGCCGGGTGCAAGTAATTTTCTCGGGTCAAAGCCTTTACCTTCTAAATCCTTACCTGCTTCGATATATTTTCTTGTAGCTTCTGCAAATGCAAGCTGGCACTCTGTGTTTACGTTAATTTTTGAAACGCCGAGCGAGATAGCTTTCTTAATC
>CAZBJD010000032.1:0-14973 GCA_964492155.1 uncultured Eubacteriales bacterium | reverse complement strand
CTGGGAAAACACAGGCAACCTCTGGATGTATGGTTACTGGTATGCTGAATGGACAAAAGAGCATCAGCTGATTGAAAAATTTGACTATGATGAGCAGATTGTTTATACATCAGACGGTCTTTCGTATGGCGGTAAGTACGTAAAAGGCAACACCTTCTACTACTACAATATTTTTGAAGAGCTTGACCAGCCCGGTGAATGGTTTGTAGATGATAAAACAGGTATACTTTACATCTATCCCATCAACGAAATCGAAGATGACTCTTTGGTGCAGCTTGTAACAACAGAATTCGACTTGGTAACACTTAGTGCTACAAAGTACACAGTTATAAACGGCATTAATTTTGATATGGGTAAGCGTGCGGTTGTTACTACCAACGACTCGATGTATAATATCGTTCAGCGCAGCCACATCAAAAATACTTCAGGCTATTCATTGACTGCAGAAAGCGGTATGTATAACGGCTTTATCTGCAATCTTGTTGAGACTGACAGCAGTATTCAGATTTATGGTTCTGCAGGAAGCTCACTTACTTTGTGGCAAGACCCAAGAACAACAGGTAACTTTGCTCAGAACAACTACTGCAAGCGTATTCAGAGCCAGGGCTTGGGAAATGTTATGAGCCATAACGTTTTAAACGGCCAAGGAGGTATGGGACTTTACCTTAACGGCGGCGGCGGCGGTAATACCATCTGTGAATACAACGAGGTTATCGCAGGTCCTGACGCTCAGCTTGACGCAGGTATGGTATATGTTAACGGCGGTGCTTCAAACTACGGTCAGATTATCCGCTACAATTACTTAAACCGTCAGACTGTTACAATGAGAAGTGCACCTTATTGTTTATACTTGGATGATATTTCATCAGGTATGTACGTATACGGTAACATTTTAAGAGAAGGAAGAACCTTCCTTCACGGCGGTCAGTATAACACAATTTACAATAACTTAACCTTTGATACAGGTGAAAACTTCAACTCAATGGTAAACTCAGACAACTACAAGCTTTCAGCTTCACGTTGGGATGGTTGGGTTTTAACAGGTACAAGATACACATCAGGTCAGGCGGGACATTATTCGATGTTCTGGATGGACAGATATCCTTACATTTATGAATGGCATTCAAGACTTATTCCGCACAGATACGATTTTTATAACAATCCTAACTACGATATAACAAACGACCCTGCGGGCGATGCAGTTTCTGCACCTCAGGACAATGTTTATAAAAACAACGTATTTATCAATGCAAACATCAATCTTTCGGCTGCAACCCGTGAAATTGACAGGGTTGACGAAAACAACCTTGTTTTCAAAAAGGATGAGGTTGAAAAATTCGGATTTGAAGATTATGAATTCGGTATTATGAATCCCGACCCCGAAGCATGGGCAGAGCTTTGCCCGGGTGTTGAAATGCCGAAGGCAAACCATATGTTTGGTATTGTTTTCGACCCGGCAACAATTCCCGAACCTATGAAGCTTGGCACAATCAAGCCTCAGTCACCTGCAAACCAGACTGAGAATGCTATTCTTGCTACAGGTGTTGTACTCAGCTGGAACGAGGTTTACGGAAAATCTTCATATATCGTAACACTTGCAAAAGACCCTGAATTCACAGATATAGTTTTAGAACAGGAACAGCAGAGTGAATCGATTGCACTTTCAGAGCTTGACTATGATACCACATATTACTGGAAGGTTAAAACCACAATGTGGACAAATAAGTTCGACCAGACACCTGTTGAAATGCCTGTTGCTACATTCAGGACTATGACATTGGAAGACGCAGAAAACTATGTTGAACTTGATACTTCAACCCTTGAAGCAAACCTCGCCGAAATGAAAAAAGCTATCGAGGCAGGTATTGTTGAAGAAGGTACAGAGTCTGCAGAAGGCGTTGCAGATGATATGCCTAAGTATAAAGCAGGCACACTTGATAAGATGAAAGCTATCTATGAAGAAACAAAAGCTGCTTTTGAAAATGGCTTCAAGAAACAAAAAGAGGTTGATGAAATCAACGCAACATGTATGAAGAAATTCTGGCTGGCTTTAGAAGAAAACGCAATTCCATATGTGATAAATATGGGTCAGGGCTCTCATCAGTTTGTTGATGACGGAAGCATCATAGCTAACGCAGCTGCAATTGCCCCGCAGTATAACGGCGATTCTCTTGTTATGAATGGCACAGGCTCCGGTATGATGGCAGGTCAGAAGCTTACCATGAACTCAGGTGCAACCTTCAGAGTTAATGTTACATTTGAAAAGCTTTCATCCTGGACAGGTATCGTTATGAAGGGTACATCTCCTGTATCGGGCGGCTTCACATCAGTAATTGGTTACGGTGTTGTATTCAAGCCTGATATTATCGAGCTTCAGCGTTATCCGAAGGCTTCGGGCGACAGCTCAAACATTATGGTTGAAGTTGTAAATAATGAAGAAATTTGCCGAAGCGGAGTTGCTTTCGACTTTGAATCAACAGTTAAGCTTACCGAAAACGGAGTTCACGTTGTATGTATGGTAGACGGTGAAACAATTATCGACTTCATGGATAAAAACGCTCCTGCAGAAGTATGGGGACCCGGTTACTACGGCTTTATGCACAACGGCAGCAACGGTACGACAACATACACAATTCCTGCAGGCGGCTCAGGTGCGGCTGACGACGGTTTCGTTAGCACAATTGCTCTTGAAAAAGCAATTACCGAGGCTCAGAAGTTTGATGCTACAGTTGTTGAAGGCGAAGCAGGCGAAACACCTACTTATAAAGCAGGTACAAAAGCTAAGCTTGCAGCGGCTATCAGTGCAGCAACCTCTGCAATTGAAACAGTAACTTCAAAAGCCGAGGTAACCGAGGCAGTTGAGGCATTGGAAGCAGCAGTTGCCGATGTCAGAATTAATGACGCCAACGAGTGCACATATACAATCAGAAATCTTGACCTTTCACAATGGAAGCTCACCAGCAGTCTTGCTGTGGCAACCATTGAGGAAAACGGCAGCATTATCGCTATCGTTCCTGATGAAGAAGAAAGCACAGCTTACGAATTTAAGCAGCTTCTTACATCTAAACAGATGATGAGAATGACTCTTAAGTATGACCAGACAGGTAACTGGGACGCTATTTCTACCAGAAAGATTACCTCAGGCCTTGGACCTACTCAGACAAGAGGTTACTTCTTTGTTATTAAGGACGACTTAATCGAATTCCAGAAGTATACCGCTAAGAGCAAGGGTGCGATTGTTGCTACTGTTGAAAACAACAATCAGATATTCAAGCCGGGCGTTACTCACGAAGTTATAATTGGTTCTGTAAACGTTGAGGGCGGCGTATTGAGTAAGCTTATTGTTGACGGTGAAACAGTTATCGAGTATCTTGATACTGAAGACCCGATTTACGAACAGGGCTACTTTGCATTACAGTGTCATAAAAATCTCGGAAGAAAAGCAATCGGACCGGTTGCAGACAATTAAAAAGTTAAAATCAAACGGGGATGGAAGTTTTTCCGTTCCCGTTTTTGATGAAATCGGCTTATTGTATATAAAAAGGGGGAGCATCGCAACAGGCGATGCAAATTATGACTTATAAACAAAAAGCGGTTTATTCACAGAAAGAGAGATAGAAAGATGAAAAGAATAATAGCGACAATAATAGCCTTGATTTTGTTTGTCTGTTGTTTTTCACTTCCCTGTATGGCAGAGGATATTATAACAGGGATATATATACAAATTGGGTTTGACAGTGATACGGGGCTTGTTTCTGTTTCGGGCGAAATGCCTTCGGCAACAAGAACAAGATGGCTTACTTACTATATGTTAAATCCCGGCTACGATTATACTGCAATTCCAACTGAAACAGAAGATGAACAAGTGGTTGCAAATTATGGTCAGATAGTTACGGAATATGACGGCAGTTTTGAAATTCCGTCTTTTAAATACGAAGGAGCAGCAGGAATTTGCAAGCTCTATATAACAACAGGGGGAACTACTGTTGTCAAAGAAATAGATACATCTGTATCCACGGCAGAGGAAAAGTATATGCTCACGGAGCTTTATGCACTTCCGAAAACCTTTGGAGCACCGCAGGCTTCAACAGTTAAAGATATTTTCTTTGAAATGGTAGACGAGCTTCCCGACGAAATGCCGATAATTTCACCTGCAGAGGTGAGCGGACTTACTGTTGTGTATGTAGACGTTAAAAACGGCAGTGATACATCAGGCGACGGCTCTATTGACAATCCGTATAAAACCGTAAGATATTCTACAAACAATCACAAAGAAAAGGGTACTGTTTTGTGCTTAAGAGAAGGAACATACCCAATGAGCGATAACTTAGAGTTGCTCGCAAATGTTAAAGCAACTGAGGAGCTTCCTTACTTTATCACAAACTATCCGGGCGAGGAGGTTGTTGTATCAGGCGGTGTTGACATCGGGGGAAATATGTTTGAAAGCTTAACTGACCCTGAAATCCTGCAGCGTCTTGACCCTGCAGTTACAGACAATATTTTAGTTGCAGATTTAAGCAGCCTTATCCCCGATGGAAATTATGGCTCAATTACAACTTCAAACGCACCCGTTTTGTTCGTGGGCGACAGTAAATATCAGATTGCCCGCTGGCCGAATGCGGAAATGACAACAATGAAAAAGTGTGCAACTGATATTGCTGATACAAACGATGGTACAGCCAATAAAATGACAGACCCTGCAGGTGATTATGTTGCTACAAACGGCGTTATTGATTCAGGTCCTGTTACGACCAGCATTGGCTCATCATGCGGTGAGTACAGAGAATATTCCAGACGCATAACTGAAAGAATTGCAGCAGGCCTTGATTATGATGCAACCGTTGATAACGGTATTGAATTCTGCGTTGAAGATTTAAGACCTTTCAGCTGGGTTGACACAGGCGATATCTGGATGTATGGCTCATTCTACACAGAATGGACAAAAAATCACTTGAAAATTACTGAATTTAACGCAGAAACAGAAAGTATAAGAACTGCAACAGGTCTTGGTTGGGGCTCAAGGTGGAACTCAGGCAATAAATTCTATTATTATAACGTTTTGGAAGAATTAGACGCTCCCGGCGAGTGGTTTTTAGACAAAGAAGCAGGAAAGCTCTATATTTATCCTGTTGGCGACATTTCAGACGAAGATATCGTTTATGCACCAAAAAGCGATACCATGTGGAGACTTTACAACACAGAAAATGTTATTATCAACGGAATTAAGTTCAGAAATGCCAGAGGCGAGGCTTTGGAAATTCAGTATGGAACAAATAATGTTATCCAGAACTGCACATTTGAAAATTTAGGCTCAGGTGTTGAAGTTGCAGGTGCTGCATATTCAGGCGTTATAAACTCAGAATTTAAAAATATCAACGGCAAGGCTATAACTTTAGACGGCAAACGGTCAACAACTTCAATGACACCTACCCGCCAGTTTGCCCAGAACAACAAGCTTCACAGCACAAAGGGCATAAGCGTTGGAAGCAGTGTGGGCAACATTGTAAGCCATAACTTTGTTTCAAATAACATTGGCTCTGCAATAAATGCAAGCTCATCTAAAGAAACTGTTTTAGAGTACAACGAAATCGTTGGCGGACCGAGAGAAGTTTTAGACTCAGGTGCATTTTATATCAACGGAAACAACCATTTCCACAGGGCAACTCATGTGAGATATAACTATATTCACGATATTGGTTCAACCGACCCGCGTTCGATTTATTTCGACGATATGCTTTCAGGCTGCTACGCTTACGGAAACGTTTTAGAGGGCGGATATATGCAAATTCACAACGGTAGTGAAAATGTTGTATATAACAACCTGTTCTTAGGTCACTCAAGCTCAATTTCAAACAGTCCTAACTACTATGGCACCACGGAAACTACAGGCTGGCCCGAAAGATGGTATGCAACATCTCTTAATATGGGTACAATGGCGTCAGGTCTTAAAGCATTGTATAAGGCAGGCACAGACATAGAAAATATTGCAGATGGTGATTATGCCGAAATATTTGCCCGTTATCCGCATCTTTATGAATGGTCAAAGCTTATGCTTAAGCGTATTTACGAATATCAGGGCAAAGACCAGACTGAATATACAGGCAAAATCGCAGGCTCTGCATATTTGTCAAGCTATAAGCCATCTGATGAATTTACAGACGGCAGCGATGATTATTACAACATTGACCGCTATTTAAGAGCAAGCCGTGATATTTATATTGCAAATAACATCTTTGCCAATACTGCAACTCCTAAATTTAACCAGTATGAAACTATTGAAGAAAACACGGCAAATGGAACAAGGGACACCAAAGCAGGCGGTATCATAAGAACAACTTATGAGAATAACCATCAGCTTTCAGCAAGTCCTTTCACAGATAAGAATTATGATGACAGTTCGGTTACATCAAGCTACGGAATTGAAGCAATTCCTTTTGATAAAATGGGAATTTGCGATACTGTTGATAAATTCCAAAACGGCAAGGCGAAACCTATTTCACCTGCAGACACAACCGATACCACAGTATTAAAAGACGACCTTGCACTTCAGTGGACTCCTGTTGTAGGTGCTCAGCTTTACAAGGTTGAAGTTGCATCAGATGAAGCGTTTACAGATGTTTTTGAGTCGAAAGAGCTTCGTGATATGGTTTACACAATCAAAACAGACCTTTCGTCTGACACAGTTTATTACTGGAGAGTTACAACAACGCCTCAGGGTAAAGGTGCAGAAGGCGAAGTTGTGGTTTCCGATGTGTTTAAGTTCAAAACAAGCAGCGAAAGCACAGCTGCAAGCGAACATAACGCCTTTGGCATCACAGATTACAAGATGACAAACGACGACGGTGAGGTTTTAGAAACAATCCCCGAATCGGGTGTGTTTAATGTTGATGCGTACGCATACAACCTGACAGATGCCGAAAAGAGTGCAATAATTTATGTTGCATGTTATGATGAAGACGGCAGATTTATTTCTGCCAAGCAGCACGGTGTAACTGTTGCTCCGAATATGCTTTCATCAGAATTTTCATTTAAAATTAATGCCCCCGGTGCGGCACTTATCAAAATGTTCGTATGGTCGGCAGACGGAAATATGATTCCGTACACCTTTGTAAAGACATTAGAATAGCCTTAGGGGCTGTCTCAATAATCTAAACTTATGTATAATTATTCCACTTGTAGGGGGCATTCACGAATGCCCCGCGGGCGGTTCGTGAACCGCCCCTACGATTTTGAATATTTATACAAAGAAAATGATTGTTGAGACAGCTCCTTTAGTGAATAGTGAATAATTGTGGTTAAATACGGTGCATAAAATTATTGCAAAAGTTAAATTTCTATGATAAAATTAAACTGTATAAGACTTGTTCGGAGGGTGTGGAAATATGAAAAAAGTAATTTCATTTATGCTGATATTTACAAGTATCTTTTGTATGTCGGCACTTCCCTGTATGGGTGCAGAAACAGACTTTATTGTTAACGTCGATGTAGATGTTTTGGAAAATATCGTCACAATAGAGGGCTTGCTTCCTGTAAAATATGACGCAAGATGGGTTACATATTATCTTTTATACCCACAAAAAACTCAGGACGATATTCCGTGCGACAGTCCCGAAAATCCGGTGGTTGAAAGGAACGGTCAGCTCAAAGCAGACAGCAGCGGAGTTTTTTCCGAAACCTTTAAAATTTTGGGACCTGAAGGAACCTACACTCTTTATATCAGGTCGGGCGATACTGCAAAAGCCGTTGAGATTAATACGGAAATCAGCGACAATAAAGAGTTTCTCTGGCAGATACATATGCTTGGAGATACTTTCTCAAACAGAACTGAAACTGATACAAAGAAGCTTTTTGATATAAGCAGAAGCGAGCTGGATTTTGGATTTGGTGAAGAAATCCCTGTTGTAGAGCCATTCCCCGTAACAGGACTTTACTATGTTTTTGTTGACCCTGAAAATGGCGACGACCGTACGGCAACAGGCTCAATCGACAAGCCTTTTAAAACCTGCAACGAAGCACTTTTAAAGTTTAAACCCGAAAAAGGAATGGTGCTTACTTTAAGGGGAGGAATTTACCCTGTAACAGACAGAATAATACTTTCCGATATTACTGCTGCAGAAGAAGCTCCTTTTGTGATAACAAACTACGAAGATGAAGATGTAATTTTCACAGGCGGTAATGTTTTAAAAGGGGAAGACTTTAAAAAGGTTACCGATACAGAAATTTTATCAAGATTAAATCCTGCCATTTCAGATAATGTCCGTGTTCTTGATATGTCTGCCTGCGGCATTACTGAATATGGTGACATTGGTACCAGCTATACGCCTGCTCTTTGGGTAGATGGAGCAGAATATACCATAGCCCGCTGGCCTAATGCAGGTACAACGGGAATGAGAGAGTGCACCGACCCTGATTTGATTGATACAGTTGGCGGTACTGCAACAAAGAGCAACGGAGTTATAGACTGCGGCACGGTTACAGCTGCGGCAGGCTCGTCTTGCGGCTCATACAGAAAATACTCAAAGCGTGCAACAGAGCTTAATGAAGCGGCAGGCGAAATTGTAAGCACCGATATCGGTGTTGAATTCTGCGTTGAAGATTTAAGACCGTTTTCCTGGGTAAATACAGGCGATATATGGTTTTATGGCTCGGTTTACGAGGAATGGAGAAAGTTTAATTTCCCCATTTCCGAATTTAATGCCGATACAAGAAGTATAAGAACCTCATGGGGTAACGAGTGGGGTGCAAAATACTATCCAACTCACAACAAGTTCTACTATTTCAATATTTTAGAAGAATTAGACGCTCCGGGTGAATGGTTTTTAGATAAAGAAACAGGCTTGCTTTATGTGTATCCCACACAGGACCTTGCGGGCAAGGAAATAATCTACGATGCAACTGCTTCGTCGGGTACAGACTCATATATGATGCATCTTCAGAATGTTCAGAATGTGATTATCAACGGAATTACATTCAAAAACTCAAGAGGCAACGGAATTTATATCGGCAATCAGAATTCAAAGCACGTTATTGTGCAAAACTGTGAGTTTTATAATCTCGGAATTGCAACCTGGCTGGGCGGAAGATACTCTGGCGTTATCAATTCAATCTTCAAAGATTTAAGCAACAGGGCTATACAGCTCAACGTGCCAAGCACAAACGATACTTACAATCTTATACCTGCAAGGCAGTTTGCCATGAATAATATTTTGTATAACACAACGGGTATTTACTCAAATGGCATTGGAAATGTTATAAGCCACAACTTTATTTCAAATAACAAAGGCTCGGCTATCTATCCTGCGGGCAACGAAACAATAGCAGAATACAACGAAATTGTGTCAGGTCCGAGAGTAACTTTAGATTCAGGTGCAATTTACACAGGCGGAAATGCCTTTAAGCGAGGTGTCCACGTAAGATACAATTACATTCACGATATCGGAAACATTTCTCCCCGGGGAATTTATTTTGACGATATGCTTTCGGGATGCTACGCCTACGGAAATATTGTTGACGGTGCATGGATGCAGCTTCACGGAGCGAGAGAAAATGCGGTTTACAACAACATTTTCTTAAATTATCAGAATGGCACCAAAGGTGCAATAAGGCTTGATGCAAACTACTATGTAAGCGGAAGCAAAACGAATGTAAGATGGAAAACGGGAAACCTTGAGTATGGCAGTATGACTGCTCCCATCAAACCGGGAAGCCTTTACAATCAGGAAATCTTTATGGAACGCTACCCAATCTTAAAGGCGTGGATTCCTATGATGCAGGAGAGAATAGCGGAGTATCAGATTGAAAAAGACCCGTATAACTCGAATATTTATCAATCTGAAAATTATCCGGGATATACCGACAAGGCGGGCAAAAAGTATAACTTAAACGAATATTTAAGTGCATCAAGGGACAACTATTTCGGAAATAATGTGCTTATAAATACCTATGATATTGTTGCAGGTCAGGACGGAGAGACCGCAGGATATGTAAATACAGGCTATGAAAACAATATTTTACTTACTGCTGACGAAAATCCCTTTACAGACGAGAATTTCGGGGACAGCAACGCATATGCCAAAATTCTTGAGGTAAATCCTGAGTTTGAAGTAATTCCCTTTGAAAAAATAGGTCTTACAAATAAAGAATATACAAAAAATGAAAAGACCTCCGCAGTAAAGCCTGCAGACAGTACAAAAACCGCCGTTCCCACAGACGGACTTACCCTTGAATGGAAGTATGTAATCGGCGCACAAAGATATAAGGTTGAAATTTCAGATACAAGCGATTTTTCAAGCATCATGGAAAGCACAACCACTGTTGAGTGCAAATACTCTGTTGAGATGGAATTGGAAGGGGATAAGATTTATTACTGGAGAGTTACAACAATTGCCGATGCAAAATGTGCAACAGGTGAAGATATTGTATCTGATATATTTACCTTTAAAACTGCGGCAAATTACGAGAAAGACTTTAACAAAGTCGGCATAACAGATTATACGCTTTCAGACGGCGGCATTACCGCCTATTGCTATAACCTGACAGACGAGGACAAGGAAGCGGCAGTATATGCGGCATTTTATGATGATGCAGGCAGATTTTTAGGGCTAAAGAGCGAAAAGGTTACAGCTTCACCAAATGAATTTTCCGAAAAAATCACAATTAGCACACCATATTCAGGTGCAGCAGTTGTTAAATTCTTTGTATGGTCGGCAAACGGAAATATGGTTCCGTATACATTCGTAAGAACAATAGAATAACCTGAAGGGGTTGTCTTAATAACTCAAACTAATGTGTATTTATTCCGCTTGCAGGGGCATTCACGAATGTCCCGCGGGTCTCCGTGCCCGTCCGATATTGCAGGATGGAAAACGGGAGGGGACGGAACCCTTACCCCCCAACAACAAAATAAAAGACCCGTTCAACAACCGAGCAGGAATTGTAGGGAATGACCTATGTGTCATTCCGAAGATTAAAACGCCATGCAGGCGTTCCTGCAATGAATTTTCAAAGCCTTTTCCTTGAGGAAAAGGCTTTGAATTTGCATAAAATCCCCCCTGGTTTGACAAAATCACATCTGTTAAATGTGAAAATTTATATATAGGTATTGCAATTACGTGAAAACTGTGATAAAATAACTGTGTATGACACTTTGATTATCGCATATTTATATTTAAAAACAAGGGGGAAAATATAATTATGAAAAAAATCACGGCGATGCTGGTTT
Organism: uncultured Eubacteriales bacterium; assembly: GCA_964492155.1. Lineage (GTDB taxonomy): Bacteria > Bacillota > Clostridia > RGIG6154 > RGIG6154 > RGIG2094. The sequence goes on along the minus strand of CAZBJD010000032.1, from coordinate 3,752 downwards.
TAGTCACAATGCTTGTATGCGTTTTTTCTGCTCCGTGCACGGCGGCAGAGGTTACTGCAGGCATTTATCTTGACGTTGCCTTTGATTTGGAAACCAAAATGGTATCCTTCAGCGGCGCGGCTTCTGCCAGCATGGGAAAAAAATGGGCAACCTATTATTTGCTTTATCCGGGCAAAACTCAGGACGATATTCCGCTTGACAGCACCGAAAATCCCGTTGTTTCTCATTACGGACAGGTGAAAATCGGCTCCGACGGAACATTTTCCGACAGCTTTCAGTATATGGGAGACCCGGGAATTTACACACTTTATGTAACCTCGGGCGAAGCTGTAATCGCCAAGGTTATTGACACATCGCAAGACCTTAAGGTAGTGGCACATGGTCCTTTGGTAGAGCTTTATGCTCTTGCTACAAAGTATGCGGCACCGAAAGGTGAAACCGTAAGAGATGTGTTCTTTGAGAAAAAGAACGAGCTTGACGATGAAATGCCTGTTGTTTCTCCTGCTGAAATTTCAGGCTTGTATGAAATTTATGTTGACGTTCAAAACGGCAATGATGCTACAGGTACAGGAACATTCGACAACCCGTATCAGACAATTAATGAGGCTCTTGATAAGCACAAGCCGGAAGCAGGTATGATGCTTGTATTAAGAGAGGGCACATATCCCATGAGCGATGCACTTAACATTTCAGGGGTTAATGCAACAGAAGAACTTCCTTTTATTATTACAAATTATGAAAACGAAAAGGTAACTGTTGCAGGCGGCGAAACTATCGACGGAAACGCCTTTACAAACATTACAGACAGTGAAGTTTTAGCAAGACTTAATCCTACGGTTGCCGATAAGGTTTTGGTTGCGGATTTAAGTGATATGGGTATTACCGACTACGGCAGCATCACAACAAGCGACTCACCTGTATTATTCGTAGGCAACAGTAAGTATCAGATTGCAAGATGGCCCAACTCGGGAATGACAACAATGAGAATGGCAGATATCTCGGTTGCAGATACTAACAATGGTACTGCGACTGCAATAAGCGACGTTGTAACCAACGGCGTTATTGACTCAGGCTCAATTACAGTAGGTGTTGGTTCAAACTGCGGTCAGAAGCGTACATATTCAAAGCGTGGAACTGCTGAGGGAACAACCGATAAGGGAGCAGAATTCTGCGTTGAAGATATTCGACCGTTCAGTTGGGTTAACACAGGCGAAATCTGGATGTATGGCTCTTTCTATGAAGAATGGGCAAAGAGTACGGTTCGTGTTACAGAAATGAACCCCGAAACAAGAAGTATAAGAACAACCGCAGTTTCGTCGTGGGGCTGCAGATACAATTCGTCTAACAAATTCTATTATTACAACGTTTTTGAAGAATTAGACGCTCCGGGCGAATGGTTTATGGATAAAGAAACAGGCAAGCTTTATGTTTACCCCGTTTCAGACATTAAAAAAGAAAATATCCTGTATGCCGCTTCAACAGATAATCTGTGGAATATTAATGATTCAAAAAATGTTATTATCAACGGAATTTCATTTGAATATGCAAGAGGAAAGGCACTTGCAATCGGTCAGGAAAAATATCCTTGCACAAATGTTATCGTTCAGAACTGCTCATTTGAAAATTTAGGTGCAGGCGTTGAGATATTAGGTTCATATTCGGGCGTAATTAACTCAGAATTTAAAAATATCGACGATGACGGTATCAATATAACAGGAAGTCCTGACAGCTACAACTATAATCTTATTCCTCACCGCTTGTTTGCACAAAACAACAAGCTTTATAATACCACAGGTATTTACACAAAGGGCGTAGGTAATATTATAAGCCATAACCTGGTTTCCAATAACGTTGGCTCTGCCATTTATCTGTCAGCCAGCCGTGAAACGATTGCGGAATACAACGAAATTGTGGGCGGACCGAGAGTAACGCTTGACTCAGGTGCATTTTATGTAAACGGTAACCAGCACTTTAACCGCGGTAACCACATAAGATATAATTATGTTCACGATATCGGCAATTCTTCTCCGCGCGGACTTTATTTTGATGATATGCTTTCAGAAAACTATGCCTACGGAAATATTATCGACGGTGCGTGGATGCAAGTTCACAACGGCAGTGAAAACACAGTTTACAACAACCTGTTCATAGGCCATTCCAAATATTCAATTTTAATTAACGCAAACTACTACAAAGGCTGGAATATCAGATGGCAGAACGGTTCACTTCAATATGGCTCTGTTACCTCGTCGCTTAAATCGGGCAGCGCATATAACGACGGAGAAGGAAATATCGCTTCTGCTTATGCGACTCGTTATCCAAGACTTCAGGAGTGGGCAACCTTGATGTACCAAAGAATTGCAGAATATGAAGGAAATGGTGTGGTAGGCTCGTCAAGTATTGCATCGCCTTACATTCCTAACCAATATACACAGAATTTTAACCTTGACCAGTATTTAAGAGCAGCACGTGACAACCACGTTGAAAACAACGTTATGATTGGAACAGTTTCGCCTGTAATCGGTTATACCGCTACAAGATATTATAATTACGGCAATATTCTTCAGTGGGCGAATATTACCGAAGAAAAGGTTGATGGCGTATGGAGAACAGTTTCTTCAAATAATCAGGAATTTACTGCGGATACAAACCCATTTGCAGGCACAGACTACGGCGATGAAGCGGTATACGAAGCTCTCGGTATCGATCCCATTCCGTTTGATAAAATCGGTCTTATCGACGAAGCGGATTATTATGTGAACGAAAAAGCACAGGCAATCAGCCCTGCAAGCACAACCGATACAACTGTTTCAAAAACCGACCTTTCTCTCATCTGGACAGCAGTCGGCGGTGCTCAGCTCTACACAGTTGAAGTTGCAACAGATGCAGCATTTACCAATGTTATCGCATCTGCAGATACACGTGATATGAGCTACGGTGTTGATGCATCAGTTCTTGCAGATAATACGGTTTACTACTGGAGAGTTATCACAATTCCGCAGGCAAAATGTGCTACGGGCGGTACGCTCACATCTGATACCTTTACCTTCAAGACCAATGCAAGTGCGAAAACATCAGATAGCTTCAACAAATTCGGTGTTACGGATTATATGCTTACAGATGATGACGGAAACGAGCTTAAAGCGGTTGCAGATAAGTTTAACATTTCTGCTTACACATACAATCTTACAGATGCTGAAAAGAGTGCAATGGTTTATGCGGCGTGCTACGACAAAGACGGCAGGTTTATCAGCCTTGAAAAAGCCGAGGCTACAGCGGCTGCAAGCGATTTCTCAGAGAAAATTACGCTTAAAGTCAGTGCACCGGATGCGGTACTTGTTAAGCTCTTTGTATGGTCGGCAGACGGAACTATGATTCCTTATACCTTTGTAAAGACATTAGAATAACCTTAGGGGCTGTCTCAATAATCTAAACTTATGTATAATTATTCCACTTGTAGGGGGCATTCACGAATGCCCCGCGGGCGGTTCGTGAACCGCCCCTACGATTTTGAATATTTATACAAAGAAAATGATTATTGAGACAGCTCCTTAATGAATAATGAATAGTGAAAAGGGGATGTAAATTTATTTACATCCCCTTTTACCATCCGTTAGGGGATAGGAAAAAATGTCCAGAACGGAAAAACTGAGCAAAAACAACCCTTCCGTCACACTTCCGTGTGACACCTTCCCTTGCACAGGGAAGGCTTTATGATGCGTTTTTAAGGCTTGTTTTGTGTAAAGGAAGTC
>CAZBJD010000031.1:0-15858 GCA_964492155.1 uncultured Eubacteriales bacterium | reverse complement strand
TGAAGTTCGTCGGGTATATATTTTTCTCTTATTACAGGGATAGCAGGCTGAATTCCGCTTGTTTTATATAAATCAAGAACAGGAATTGAATAGTACTCTGCAACTTCTCTTATTGCATTTACATAGTCTTTTAATACCTGAGGTTTGTTTGCGTTATCAGCATTGGTGACAGGTTCAAGCTCATTTGGTCTGGAGCGGTGAAGCGGAGTAAGCACCACAATCTGAGACTCCGGATATTTTTCAATAAGCATAGTGTAAAGAATGTGAAGTGCACCATAAAATGTGTAAATATCACGATCTTTAAAATTACCGAATTTTGCATCGCCGTGTCCCCAGTCGTTTGTGCCTCCGAATACAACTACAATATCTGCATCCTCATCTAATTCAGGGACTCTTGAGATAAAATCCTTGTCATGACGTTCTCTTTCTGAAGGAATTGTCTGTCTTGCAATTCTTGTACCGCCGATTCCAAAGTTTTTGCATATCGCACCTGTTTTAGCGGCAACTCTGTCCACAAAACGGTTTTCGGGATTTGCTACACCATGTCCTTCTGTAATACTATCACCTAAAAATACGATTTTTTTACCACTTAGTTCCATTTTTATTTCTCCTTTAAGTATTTTTCCAAAGTGTCTGTTGCAAGCTTCATTTGCTTCATGCATGATTTACCGTAATCGGTAAGCTCGCTTGAATGGCGGTGTCTTGCTAAAATATTAGTTGGAATATCACAAAGATTCATATGATATTTTGCAGTTAAGGGGTATGCAAGACCAACCTCCGTAAATCCGAATGTACCGATGACCGATTGAACAAGGTCCGCTTTTTTTGGCTCTTTTTCAAAGTTTTCGCCAAGCCAAGCATAAAGATATGGGTGGAAATTACACATAATTCCGCAATAGCCTTCGCCGCCTGAGTGCATAGATTCTAAAAGTGTCTGGCAGTTTGCGTTTAAAAGCTTGAAGTTGCTGCCTTTTAAAATTTTAACTCTGTCTGCAATCATGGCTGCATCACAGCAGGTGTCTTTCATATAATAGAATTTGCCTGTTTTTACGCACCAGTCCAAAATTTTAGGTGTAACCAATCTTTTATATGGGTGAGGGCACTCGTAAAGACCGAGCTTGGCATCTTCAGGAAGCAAATGCAACAGCTTTTCTGCATTTTCTATAAAAACATCATCACCCTCGTTGTTCGGGTCAAGTCGGTTTGTAATAAGAATAAGAGCATCTGTACCCGATTCATATACGGCGTTAAGCTCCTCTGCTTGCGCTTCTAAAGTATCACTTGTGTGACCTGACGAAACAACAGTGAAGGGTTTTCCATTTTCCCTTTCAAGCGCTTTGGCTCGTTTATACACCCTCCTGTTTAATTCTACTTTTTCCTCTAATGATAAATAAAATATTTCACTGGACTGACATATGGCAAATATACCTGTTAAGTCATTCTCAAAATACCAGTCAACATATTTTTCTGCTGTTTCAAAATCGATACGTCCATCTTTTTTATATGGCGTAATCATCGTCGTAAAAACATCCATAAAATCACCTCCTCACTTTGTTATTAAAATAATAGCATCATTTTCAAACCAAGACAATACATATAGTCGACATTTTTTTATAAAATTAGGACATATAACTTGCATTGACTATATCAATATGGTAAAATTGTTTTGAGGTGGAATATATGGATATTATTTATATGCAACCTGAAGCAGGGTCGATTTTCGATGGATATTCCATTAAAAACTGCTGTTTTAAATTGTTGCATCCAAACGATATTAAAAATTCAACAAACAAATATCACCATCATTCAGAATATGAAGTTCATATTATAAATAACGGACATAATACTTATGAAACAAACGGCGAAGAACACAAAATTGAATCGGGATATATGTTGATAATTCCAGCAAAAGTGCCTCATCAGCTAAAAACTTATGACAAAGCTACTTTGAAATATTCTATTACATTCAATGTGGATGATGAATCGCAGATTTTACACAAAAACAAAAGCATATTTATGAAAACACCGTCCGCGATATTGCATACCATAGACATTATGCTTTCGGAGTATAAAAACAATTTGTATTTTTCACATCAAATACTTGAAAACTCTATGTATAATATTATAGTACAAATTTTAAGATTTTTACAATATAAGGAAATGTCGGTACACAAAAAAGACACAACGATAGAAGATTACCGCATTTCTATAGCTAAACAATATATAAATGATAACCTTGCGAACAATATAAATGTTTCCGATGTTGCGGCACATTCTCACCTAAGCACAAGACAATTTCTAAGACTTTTTAAAAAGGTCGAAAATGTCACCCCATCGGAATATATCATAGACCAAAAAATCAAATATGCGGAATATCTGATAAACTCAGGACTTTCGCTTGAGGAAGTCAGCGAAAAGCTCAAATTCCTCAATCAGTATCATTTCAATTCCTTTTTTAAGAAATATGCGGGAATGCCTCCGGGTAAGTACAGAAAGATGTTGCAATAATATCATAATTTCAGCGCCAAAAAATTCTCACTTATAATAAATATAAGTGAGAATTTTTCTATTCTATTTTCTCCGCTTCCGCAAGCATATTTTCAATAAATATCCCATACCCACGTGTCGGATCATTGACAAAAACATGTGTAACTGCACCCACCAATTTTCCATTCTGAACGATAGGGCTGCCGCTCACGGCTGTTGTCAATAGGGGACAACATTTGGTGGTCAGCTCTTTCAAATTCTGTCATCTTTTTTATATGCTTTATAAAAGTGTGTTATATTTAAATCCTCAGGCATATCCAAACCATGAGAGCCTAAACCACCTTCGATTTCGTGGCAACCGTGGTCCATGGCATATCCCATAAATACATTATGTTTTTTCCAGTGAGTCTGAACAAGCGAATCAAATATGCCGTATGCGGCTGTATTTACCTTTAGTTCCGATAGCGCCTCTATGCTTTCGGGTCCTTCCTTATGCATGCAGGTATCGAAATTAGCTGCGTGAATTGCTATAAAATCATATTTGTCTTCTATAATCAATTCGCAAACCTTTGCGTGAATATCCTCAACAGTCGGACAAGGAAAATATGCCATATCACGTTCTATGAAAATACATGAAAAAGTACATTCCATATGTGAAACAATTGCAGGCTTTTTACCGGCTCTGATTAAAGCATCAAAAACAGTATCAGCTTTTAAAACCGGTCTTTCATATTTTCTTATCCCGTGACTTTCCGGCTGTGTTCCTGTATACATTGTTGCAAAACAAACCGGCGTAACACTTGGCATCGGTGCAAGAAACGGAATTTTTAAATCTGTTCTTTTTTCAGTTTCGTTAATGAGATATGGGTATTTTTCGCAAAGCCACTGACCTATTGCATCAGGATTATACATTAGTATTCTGTCTGCTTTAGCGCCTTTAAATACATTGTTTGCATAATCTACAATTTCAGCGTTTGCTTTTGCTGCCCCTTCAGGATATTCAATGCCCATTATCTCACAAAGTGCACCCGCCAATGAATCGAGTGAAGTTTCGTTAATTTTTTCGCTCATAATTCATTCTATCTCCTTTTATATCATAATTTTTTTAGGTTTTCTGTTTTCAAAGTAATAAATGTTGTTAAATTCGCACATCTTTAACAAAGTCAGAGCTTCGGTAAAATTTCTTGCAACAGACCCGATGTTGTGTGCATCACTTCCTAAAGTCACCATTTTACCGCCCATTGATTTATATAATTTGAGAATTTCATTGTTTTGAAGCTGATAATTACCAAAATCATCGCAAAGACATGTGGTATTGATTTCAAGTGCAATATTTCTTTCTATAATTTTTTCTAAAATCTCACATATTTTATCCTCGAAAATCATTACATTTGTTTTTCTGCCCCACTTCCCTGTTATATACCTTGCAGGACACTGTATATGCGCCAAAATATCAAAGTCAAAGCAGTCAACAGTGTCGGACAGTAAATCGAAATAAAGTTTTAAGTATTCTTGTATGTCATTATCAGAAATATTTGGATTGCCAAAATCAATTCTGTTATACGCAAGTGACCAACCTGCCTTTGGCACAAGATGAACAGAGCATAAAATTGCATCATAGCAATTAAGTGCCAGCACTTCCTCGGCTTTTTGCGGTGCATATGTATATTCGCCGAGTTCTATACCTTTTAAAACTTTTAACTTTTCTCCAAATTCTTCTTTGGATTCCGTAATGTCTGAAATTGCTCTTTTAATTCTGTTATAAGTGTCACGCTCTTTATAAAAATTCATATCTGCATGATCGGTTATTGTAATACCACTGACACCTTTTTCTATTGCAGATATACACATTTCGCGCACGGTGTTTTTTCCATCAGAATTAGTCGTGTGTGTATGACAATCAAAAAACATAAAAACACTCCTTTTTATATATTATAATTCATCAAAAATAAATATTGAATTGACATTTTTGCTTTTTTTATGTATAATCTTGCTATGATGTAAAAAATGAGGTGCTTTATGAATCAGAATTTTCAAAAAAATCGATATTCTATCGGTAACAGCTGCAGCATCAGCCATACAATTGGAATAAGTGCCGAACAATCTACACTTCAGCTTTCCCACTATACCACAAGTTGTATGTTTTATTATTTTATAAAGGGAAACGGAAATATAAAAATTGAAGGAAGAAATCATACTATAGAAGAAGGCGACATTATAATGGTTAATCCGTCCGAACTTTATATGTGCGAAATTTATGGCAATAAACTTCACGAAAGGCTTGTACTTCGCGTAAATAAAAACATATTAGAAAATTTTTCGGTTGATGGTTCTGCGTTGCTTACCCCGTTTTACGAAAGAGAAAAAGGTAACGGGAACCGCATTCCTGCAAAAACAGTAGAATCACTGGGGATAAAGCTTTGTTTTGAAAAGATTTTTACATGCGCCAAGTCATTACAACCTACAGAAAATATTCTTGCTGTGTGTAAGACAATAGAAATGCTCGACCTTCTTTGCAAATATATCATTCCATATGATAGAAAAAATGACTGCAAACAAGAAAACACCTTAGTCAACGATGTTCTCCTTTTTCTTAACGAGCATTTTTGTGAAAATCTGTCTGTTTCATCCGTTGCGGCAGTTTTTAATATAGACCAATATTACCTTTCACACCTTTTTAGAGAATATGTCGGTATATCGCTATGGAATTATGTTGTCTGCAAAAGACTTAATCATTTCAATAACCTTATTTGTCAAAATTACTCTATTGAGGAAGCGTATTTATCAGCCGGTTTTCAAAATTACTCTAATTTTTTCAGATTGTATAAAAAATATATGAATATGACCCCCTCTGAATTTAAAAGAACAAAAAATATATGACAAAAGTCAATAAAAATGCCCGTCTATATTAAAATAGACGAGCATTTTCATTACTTTATATTTTCCGCTTCTGCAAGCATATTCTCAATAAATATCCCGTACCCCCTTGTCGGGTCATTCACAAAAACGTGTGTTACAGCTCCCACAATTTTACCATTTTGCAGCACAGGTGAACCCGACATGCCCTGCACAATGCCGTCGGTTTTTTCTAAAAGGCGTGGGTCGGTAATTTTAATTATCATACCTTTTGAGGTGTAAAGACTGCTTTTGATGATTTTTGAAATTTCAATCTCATATTCTTCAATTTCTTCGTTTTTCAGACTGCAGTAGATTGTGGCTTTGCCTTCAGTGATTTCACTTTGAGATGCGACGGGAATAGGAGTGTGGTCGACTTTACATATGTTATATTCCCCGAAAATGCCTGAGGATGTATTCTTTGTAAGCTCGCCTAAATACCGTTCATCGCCTAAAAATACGCCTCCAAGCTCACCCGGCTCGCCTTTTTCACCCTTTCGTATTGTAGTTACCATTGCGTTATAAACGCTTGCGGATTTCATTGATAATACCTTTTTTGTGTCCTGGTCATTAATTGCGTGACCGAGAGCACCGAATGTTTTGGTTTCGGGGTTGTAAAATGTTACAGTGCCTATACCGGCAGTGCTGTCGCGAACCCAAAGTCCTATTTTTTTGCTGCCATCATCAACTGACTCAACAGGTGTGATTTCTGTTTTGAATTGGTATCCGTTCCGCACAACAGTAAGCTGCGAAGTTTCGGATTTTTGAATGGCATCACTCAGGTCTTCGTTGGTATTAATCGGAATGGAATTTACTTCCGTAATATAGTCTCCGACTTTAATTCCTGCATCTTTTGCAGGATTTTTTCTGCCCGATGGTGTTTCAACACCATCGCAGCTTAAAACGTGAACACCGTCGATATAAAACTTAACGCCTATAACATTTCCGCCCGGAATAAGAGTTCGGGGGAGTGTGATATCATTTTTTGCAGATGATACATCGGTAAATCCCGCAAACGAAAATCCGTATGTGAAAAATGCTGTTATAAGTAATATAGAAAGTGTTCCCTTTGTTCTTGTTTTCAAGGAACGCACCTCGCTTTTTTAAATTTTACAATTATAATTTTTGTTTTTTGAAAAATTATATACTGTAAATAAGGTGCACGTAAAACTAAAAAATCCTTGAAAAAATTTTCAAAAAAAGGCGCCGCTGTTTTGCGACGCCATACATCTTGTTTTTTTAATCTGCTTCTATAAGACCATAATTCAAGTCTTTTCTTTTATATACAATATTTACTTTTTCAGTATCACTGTTTGTGAATACAAAGAATTCATGACCCAACAAATTCATTTGCAAAATTGCCTCGTCCACGCTCATAGGTTTCATGAAGAATTTCTTGGATTTAACAACCTTGAATTCCGTTTCCTCAGTTACCTCCGACGGTGTGTCAAAATAAACATCGGGAGTAAAGGTTTTAATTTTTCTTGACAGTTTCGTTTTATACTTTCTGAACTGCCCCTCCAAAACATCTATTATCTTGTCAATCGCGATTTTCGCATCGGGATCTGAGCTTTCTGCTCTTATTATCATATCATCGGAGCGGATTGCTATTTCAAGAAAAATCTTGTCCTTCTGAGTGTTAAAGGTTGCCGTAGCTTCTGCCGACTCGCCCAGAAGCTTATCAAACTTCATAAGCTTGCTCTCTAATTTTTCTTTTGTTTTATCATTGAGAGTAACTTTTCTTTCAACTATCTTAATCTTCATGGTAAACTCCTCTCATGCATGGTCTTGGATTCAAGACACTATAATGCAAAGTTTATTGTCGGTTGCATGACGGATTAACAGTCACTGAACCTATTTAGTTGTAAAACATTCCTCGCTAACCATTGGAACCACCCCTAAATAAAGTTTACCTTTTATCTAAACACCTGCTTGGTGTTTTCACTGTATATATTCTCCGAAAGTTTTTAATTTCCTTTTTTTATTTTAAAATTTTTTTCAAACCATAAAATCTATTTCTCCGGTAAGCGGATTTGAGGCAACAACTGCAACTGTCACTTTCTGTCCGATTTTGTAGCTGATTCCTGAATTCCTGCCGTAGCAGGTCAGAGTTTCGGGGTCAAATTCAAAATAGTCGCTGTCTAAATCCGCATATCTGATAAGACCTTCAATTGTATTGTCGAGTTCAACAAAGAATCCGAAATTTGTAACAGATGAAACTGTGCCTTCAAAATCTTCGCCGATAAAGTTTGCCATATATTCTGCTTTTTTCATATCTTCAACTTCACGCTCTGCCTCCATGGCGGTGATTTCAGCGTCGGATGACATATTTGAAGCTTTTTCGGTGAATGCAACAAGAGCGTTGTGTCTTTTTTCGCTCAAAGCACCGTTTAAGCTTTCTTTTAAAATCCTGTGTACTGCCAAATCGGGATAACGCCTGATAGGGGAGGTGAAATGGCAGTAGTATTTTGATGCAAGACCGAAATGCCCGAGGTTTTCAGGGGAGTAACGTGCCTTTTGAAACGAGCGAAGCATAAGCGTGCTTAAAATTCTTTCTTCGGGCTTGCCTTCAATTTGTGCCAAAATTTTATTAAACTCGGCAGAATGGAGCTCTTTTGAGTTTTTCATTGAATATCCGAGAGCTGAAAGCATTTTTTTGAAGTTTTCGATTTTCTGAGGGTTGGGAGTTTCGTGAACTCTGTATACCGACGGCAATTCACCCCAGAACATATGCTCAGCAACAGTTTCGTTACAGATAAGCATAAATTCTTCGATAATCGAATTTGCTTTTGTAAATTCACGTTTTACAACATCTGTTACCAAACCGTCTTCATCAAATAAAATCTTTGCTTCAGGAAAATCAAAATTAACGCTGCCGCGGGACATTCTTTTTGAATGAAGAATTTCACGAAGCTCGTCCATTCCTTCAAGCATAGGCACAATCTTTTTGTATTTGTTACAAAGTTTTTTGTCTCCGTCTAATATTTTAGTTACATCTGAATAGGTCATTCTGTAGTCTGAACGAATAACACTTTTTAAAATTTTATATTCCGATACATTACCTTTTTTGTCAATTTTCATGATAACCGACATAGTAAGCTTTTTTTCATCGGGGTTTAAAGAACACAATCCGTTTGAAAGCTTTACGGGGAGCATAGGTATAACACGGTCCGCAAAATATACACTTGTTCCGCGCTTTATTGCCTCTTTGTCAATAGCACTGTTTTCTGCCACAAAATGACTTACATCCGCAATGTGAACACCGAGATTGTAATATTCACCGCATTTAGTCAGACTTACTGCGTCATCTAAATCCTTTGCATCTTCGCCGTCAATGGTAATTGTTAAAATATCGGTAAGGTCAGTGCGGTTAAGAAAGTCTTTTTCGGTGACGGTAAGTGAGTCGGCTTCCTGCAAAGTCTTTTTGTCAAACAAATCTTTAATATGATGCCCTCTGATTACAGATATGACATCAACACCGACTTCGTCGGCATAACCTAAAATTTCAGTTATATCGCCTGCAGCACCTTTAAATTTATCAGGCCATTTGGTTATTTTGACAACAACCTTTTGTCCTGATTTGTATTTTTTGTTGTTTTTGTTTGAGATAAAAATATCTGAACCGATTTTTTTGTCATCAGGAATTACAAACACAATATTTCTGTTGACCTGAACAGTTCCAACCAGGGTATTGTTGGCTCTTTTTGCAATTTTGACAACCTTGCCTTCGGCACTTTCGTCTTTGGTGGCTTCTTTGGTAATTTTAACGTAAATCTCATCGTTGTTCATTGCAAAAGCAGTATCGCCCGATGCAATAAATACATCGGGAATATCTTTGTCTTTGGGACGGAGAAAGCCAAACCCCTTTTTTGTGCCTGAAAAAGTACCGAAAATAAGACCTTGTTTTGAAGTACTCCTGTATTTCCCGTCACGCTCTTTGGTGATTTCTCCTTCAAGAACAAGAGTATCCAGAATTTTGCTTAATATATAGATTTCGTCTTTAGGCACATTCAAAATCGCGACAATATCATTGAATTTCATAGGAACATAATCTTTGTCATTAATGAAATTCAAGATAAGCTTCTGTTTATTTTCTATACCTATCATTCCTTTCTTTTATGTATAAAAAAGCCGCTTTTGGCAACAAACGTTGTAATTTCCTGCAAATTAAAAAATGCAGGCAAGTTTATTATTCCCAAAAGAGAAAACAACTTGCCTGCATAAATTTTCATTTAACTATTTCATCATAACAACTGACAAAGCAATTGAAGATATAATGAACAAAACTGCAAGAACAGATGTAATCTTGCTTAAAATACCGTCTAATGTACGGCCTTTGTTCTTTCCGAAAAATGTTTCAGCACCTCCGGCAATACTTCCTGACAAGCCTTGAGATTTGCCTGACTGCATAAGAACAGTAATGATTAAAGCAACGGCAATAATAATCTGAACTATTGTTAAAGCTATCTGCATTATTTTACACCTCCATAGCATTATCCATAATAACACATTTTACAGTTTTTGTCAACAATTTTTATGAATAAATTTCAGTTTCAAGTCCAAGCTCAGGAGCGGTAACCTCGGGTTCCGGTTCAGGAGCAGGTTCGGGCTGAACTTCGGGATTGGAATCCGAAGTTGTTTCCGGGGAAGTTTCCGATGGTGAAACATTCTCACTTTCTGATGGAATATTTTCCACTTTATTGTCTGCTTCCGTTCCTTCTTCCATAGCTGTTTCATTTCTTGAAATTATCTTTACAAGAGGAATGTAATAGCTCGAAGGAAGGCTTTCGGTTTTCACAACCACACCATTTTCATAAACAGTTCTGGTAGATTTTACGGTATATCCGTTAGAACCGCTTTGTTTAACTTTTTCAACACCCGGCTCTAAAGTTTCATCGTTTTCGTATTCTGTTTTGAAAGGTGTTGTACTTGTAATTACGTTGTCGATTACAATTTTATAATTTTTTTCCTTAATACCCTTGATGGTAACTGTGCAGTTACCGCCGTTTATTGAACAGGTCAGCATAACGGGATTTTGCATTGTGTTTTTAAATCTGAAATCAATAGCACCCATCACAACGGTGGCATCCTGACCCTTTGGTGCATAAGAAACAGGGAAGGAGTGATTTTTTCTTTCTACAATTTCCATATTTGAATACAAAGCCGCGTTGTAAATCGTGGTGGAAACTTGACAAATTCCGCCTGCAAGACCGTCAACCACACGGCCGTTTTCAAACACTTTTGCATTTCTGTAGCCTTTTGCAACAGTTCTCACACCAACAACATCGTTATATGAGAACACTTCTCCAGGAGCCAAAACCGTACCATTGACCTTTTCGCCGGCAAGACGCATATTGTGAGTCCTGTCAACTTCGCCCGGGTTATAGTTTGTTGTATAGCTTGCTATTACATCTTCAAACATTTTACCCGAAAGTACAGCCTCTGTGACTTCGGGATAAGTAATGGAAAGCTGAATGGTAAATTCAGCTCTCTCTGCAGCATTTTTGACAAGCTGTTTTGCAGCGCTTTTATCAAAATCATAACCTGTCTTATGAGGAACTATTTTCCCGTTTTCCTCATCATAATAAGCATCTTCAGGCTTTCCCGCGACCTCTTTGTAAATTTTATCAATATCAATGCCGTCATAATCTCTGTGAGTTATTTTTGCATCAATTGTAAGGTCTTTGCCTTCTGAAATGCCTTCTCTTACCTGCTTGATGATTTCTGATGCATCAATTGCATCTCCGGCAGCTCCTGATGTAATAATCAGCTTATCTTCTTCGATTTTATATGTTGTTTCAGCATAAGGAGTGTCAAGTCTTGAACGTTCATTCTCCATAAGCTGAGTAATTTTTTCTTCGTCAAGATAAAACTCCATCTTAAGGTCACGGTCCATAAAGGGAGTTATGTATGTGAAAAATTTTGTTATAAAATTGCTTCTGCCGAAGTCATAGGCGTTTTGTGCAGATGTTTCGTAGTCATATTCACCAAAATCCGTAAAAGCAAATTCAACACTCTGGTCAGCAATATTAATTGTGATTTTAGGTGATTTTTCGGCAAAGCTTTCTTCCAGAGCAGCCTGTGCTTCTTCTAAAGTCATTTTCCCGACTTCGGTACCAACTACAGATATACTGCTGAATATTTTGTCATAAGACGATGAAAGACAAGAAAAGACAGTAACAAAAATAACCAGAACTGCCAAAACTGTGATTATGGCAATATGGGTTTTTGTAAGCTTTATGCTCTTTTTCTGTTCTTCGTGAGAACTTTTTTCTGTCACTTTAAAAAATCTCCTTTTTATAATATAATTTAACAAAAAATCGGTATGCTCTTAGTATAGACCAACAAGCAGAAAAATGCAATAAAAAAAAGGTTAAATTTGTGTTACAAATCAATATCCCAATTCTTCGTTTACAAGAATGACTTTAATTCTGTTTTTAAGTCTTTGTTTTGCAGTTATTACATAGGTGCAGCAAATTCTGGTGTCGGAATTGCAACCGTCACACATTGAACGACCGTCTTGGCTTAAAGATACGCATTTCCCGGTCTTTAAACAATAATTTTCAATGGAGAGTCTTCCGCAATTTTTGGGAGTTGCAATTGTTTTTACTCTGTATTCTGCTTCTTTTAAATCCTTTACAATTTTATTTTTGCCGGCAATAACTATTACATTTTTCGGACCATAAATCAAAGCGGCAACACGGTTTCCTTTTCCGTCAACATTGTAAAGACAACCGTCTTCCGTTATGGCGTTGCTTGACAAAATAAAAGAATCTGCCAGAAGTCCGAGGCGGAAACGGTTTTCTGCTTCCTCGGGGGAAATTCCGCTTTCGTAGCGGTCAATAAAATTATAATTCCCGTTTCTCAAAAAATCTATAACACCTGTCTGGTCTAAAGTTACAGAACCGCCCACAGCAACACTGTCGCCGTCGCTTAACAAGTCTTTTAAAAGGGCTAAAGCATCCTTTCTTGTTTCGACAGCAAATGCCTGCATATTGTTCCTTTCCAAAGCTTTTTTTGTATTTAAAATAACATTATCCATTTCTGATTGCTCCTTTTCTTTTTAAAATTTTACATTGAATAAGATGGTTTGTCAATATTTTTTATTTACTTTTAAAGATTTATTTGGTATACTATAATTATCCAAGAGGTGATAAAATGAGTTTTAACAGAAAATTTTTGTCTGTTTTCTGGAAATGCCTTATTATTTTCGGCATTATCGGAGTTGTAATAACAGGTATAGTTATATACGCCCTGGCAGTAAGTGATTCAGGGCTTGATTACAGTTCTGTAGGACTAAATTTTTCAAGTGTTATCTACTACACGGATGACGAAGGAAATGAGGTAGAGTACGATCAGGTGTACGGCGAGCAAAATCGTTTATGGGCGGATATTTCAGATATGCCCGAGTATTTGCCGCAGGCATTTGTCGCAATTGAAGACGAAAGATTTTACGATCATTTCGGATTTGACATTCCAAGAACGGTTAAGGCGGCATTTAACTATGTTATAAAGCGTGATTCTTCTTTCGGCGGAAGTACCATCAATCAGCAGCTTGTTAAAAATATTACCGGTTATGATGATACCACCGCAAAAAGAAAAATTATCGAAATTATCCGTGCGATTGATATGGATAGGAAAATGTCCAAAACACAAATTCTGGAGTTGTATCTGAATACAATTTATTTAAGTCAGGGTTGTAACGGGGTTGAGACTGCTTCGAATAAGTATTTCGGAAAATCCGTTTCAGACCTTACATTGGCAGAAAGTGCTTCTATTGCAGGAATTACACAGTATCCTACAAAATACGACCCTATTTTAAATCCTGAGTCAAACAAAACAAAGCAGGAACTTGTTTTGGCAAAGATGCTTGAGCTTGAGATGATTACTCAGGAAGAGTATGATGAAGCGGTAGCAGAAGAACTCAATATCCAGAATAATGATACTGATGATGCTTTAGTTACACAGTCGTATTATACAGACCACGTAATTGAAGAAGTTATCCCGATTTTGCAGAAAGAGCTTGCTATTAACAAAACAATGGCAACTCAGATGATTTACCGCGGAGGACTTCAGATTTATACAACGGTTGAGCCGAAAATTCAAAAGGCAATTGACACGGTTTATTCAGACCCGTCAAAAACGATTAAATATGATGAGGAAAATCCAATTCAGGCGGCAATTGTGGTTATGGACCCGTATACCGGGCAAATTAAAGGCATAGGGGGAGGTCTCGGAAAGAAAAATTCCGAAAGAGGACTTAACAGAGCAACAATGTCTCTCCGTCAGCCGGGAAGTTCGATAAAACCTCTCAGTGTGTATGCACCGGGATTTGAATATAAAGCATTCACACCGAGTACAATATTTACCGATGAAGCTTATACCGTAGGAAATCACACTATCAAGAATTATTACGACGGTTACCGCGGTGCTATGACAGTAAAATATGCGGTTGAACAGTCGGTGAACACGGTAGCGGTAAAAGCACTTGAAAAAATCGGACTGCAGAAATCTTATGATTTCCTTGTGCACAATCTGAATTTCACTTCAATTGACAGCAGAGATAAAGCATATTCGCCGCTTGCATTGGGCGGTCTTACAAATGGTGTATCCGTTCTTGAAATGACGGCAGCATATTCAGCGTTTGTAAATAAGGGCATATATACACAAGCATATACAGTTGAAATGATAAAAGATAATGACGGTAAGATTATTTATGAAAATGACAAAAAGAGCAATGTTGCAATGTCAGAAAGCACGGCGGCTACAATGCTCAGCGTTTTAAAGAGTGTTGTTGATAACGGCACAGGTTCACCGGCGAGACTTTCAAATGTACCTGTAGGCGGAAAAACAGGCACCACAGACGATGATAAGGACAGATGGTTTATGGGAGTAACCCCATATTATGTTGCAGGCGTGTGGGTAGGATACGATGTTCCGCAAACTGTTCAGGGATACTCAGTAAACCCTGCAGCGGCACTTTGGAAAGCGGTAATGACAAAGGCACACGAGGGACTTGAATATAAGGCTTTTGATATTTCAAAGAGTGCAGCGTCGGCTGTTAACTTGTGTATGGACAGCGGAAAGCTTGCAAGCGACCTATGTTATCAGGATTATCGCGGCAGCAGGGTTGTAACCGAATATGTTGGAGTGGCGAATATAACAAATGAAACCTGCGATGTTCATAAGTATGTTCAGGTTGATAAAACAACGGGTAAAGTTGCAGGTCCTGAATGCAGTTTGAGTGATGTTGAAATGCGAATTCAACCGGCAGGTGAAAATGACGAGGTTTGCAGCCATGGCGGAACGGCAGTTCCTGATGAAACTACTGCAGACATTCCGACAGAATAAAATTTTATCCACCCTTTCGGGTGGATTTTTTTAGCAGCAATTATTGCAACCGTTGGAATTACCGTCGCCGAAATCATGTTTTTGCGGCGGATAGAATTCATCAACCGGGAACTTGATTTTGTCAAACAAATCACATGGGTCGCCCTGTGTGCTTGAAACAGATTCGTTTTCCGGAATGCAGAAATCGTAAACGGGAATTAAAAGCTGAACTGTTCTTTCAAGTTTGATAATTGTAAATAAGCCCAATGTAACAAAAACTCTTCTTTCTGCACGCGGATCTGAAAATACATTTTCAAAACAGCTGCATACAACATCGGGAGTGCTTGCAATATCATAGCAGTCATCTGCAATATTTCTCTGACAGCAACGGTCAACAAACTTCGCGGACAATGTAATAGGGTCAACTGCTTCAACAACAGCCTGCGGAAGATTTGACTTTCCTGCCAACTGCTTATCATAGCCTGATGCCTGATAAAGCGAGCGGAAAACTTTTGATTTTCCTTCCGAACCGAATAAAACAACTTTCTTGTCATAAACAGATAAGCCTTCAATACGTTTAGGTCTGCCTGTATCGCAGCAAACATCTAAAGTTACTCTGAAGAAAAATCTGATGTCGATTGAATAATAACCTGAGTGGAAAGGAACAGGCTCGACGTCGCTTGTAACCCAGATAAGTTCGGCAGTAGTCGCTTTAATACTTATGGCACGGTCAACAATTTCCTGATCGCCGACAGTTAAGTAAACTCTTATATCCTCAAGACATTCTTTGTCTCAAGAGTGTACGGGATAGAGGTGGGTTAAATGTACTCACATTCAAGGTTGAATGGGGTTGAGAGTGGGCCTTTGTTCCGGGTGTAATATATTTTACTGTAAATTTGTTTTAGTGAATTATTTTTTTGCCGGGCGGTTAAGGTGTTGTATTCGCTCAGCAATGTTTTCATATTTGAAAGGCGTTTTTTTAGAAGTTCTTCCTGTTGCTCGGTTGTTGCGGTTTTGCTTTTAACTTCGAGAATATGAGTTGAGAGCAGAGAAATCTTTTCTGAGATTTCTCGGTGCCTTTCGGTGAATATTTCTATTGTATATACTTCCTGTTCCAAAAAATCATAGAGCTTTGATTTTTGAAGC
>CAZBJD010000030.1:0-17118 GCA_964492155.1 uncultured Eubacteriales bacterium | reverse complement strand
CGAGCCGCTTAAAAACATTTTCATCCACACCCGACAAAATAACCGTTGAATGAAGCTCACATCCCCGAAGCTTGTCCAGCTGATTGAGAGCCTTTTCGGCATCGGGATTTGTTGTTCCGCATATTGCCAGAGCTATCAGTATTTCATCAGTATGCAATCTGGGGTTATTATTTCCCATATGTTGCAATTTCAAATTTTGTATAGGCTCAATTTCAAGAGGAGAAATAAGCTTAACGTCGTGTTCAATTCCTGCCAGTTCCTTAAGTGCATTCAGCAAAGCAGCGGCTGAGGCTCCCAAAAGTGAGCTTGTTTTTCCTGTAACAATTTTGCCATTCGGCAATTCTAAAGCAACTGCCGGTAAATTCGTGTTTTCGGCACGTTCCAATGCAGGTTTCACAACCAATCTGTCATTCGGGCTTATGTGAATCTGATTCATAAGAAGTTCCAATCTGTATACTTCTTCACTTTCAGCCAGTCCCTGTTTCTGAGCACATCTTACCGAATAGTATCTGCGTATGATTTCCTGTTTTGATGCATCACACACCGCATCGTCATCAGTAATACAGAAGCCTGCCATATTAACCCCCATATCCGTGGGACTCTTATATGGTGATGTTCCTTGAATTTTCTCAAAAATCGCATTCAAAACCGGGAAAATTTCAATATCCCTGTTATAATTTACTGTTGTTTTTCCATAAGCTTCCAAATGGAAAGGATCAATCATATTAACATCGTCAAGATCTGCGGTAGCTGCTTCGTAAGCAAGATTTACAGGATGCTTAAGCGGTAAATTCCACACCGGGAAAGTTTCAAATTTTGCATAACCCGCTCTTATATTTTGTTTATTTTCATGATAAAGCTGTGACAGGCATGTTGCCATCTTCCCGCTGCCCGGTCCCGGAGCGGTGACAACTACCAACGAACGACTTGTTTGAACGTATTCATTTCTGCCAAAGCCATCTTCGCTTACAATTAACGGGATATTTGCAGGATAATCAGGAATGGAATAGTGCATATACACTTTAATCCCCATACTTTCCAGACGTTTTTTAAAGGCATCTGCAGCCGCTTGTGCCTTATATTGGGTAATTACAACGCTGCCTACAAAAAGTCCTATCCCTCTGAAAGCATCAATAAGTCTTAGAGTTTCAAGATCATATGTAATGCCAAGATCGCCCCTGCGTTTGTTTTTTTCGATAGCATCAGCGCTGATAACAATTACAATTTCAGCTTCATCTTTCAATTCAAGAAGCAAATTCACTTTACTGTCAGGTTGAAATCCCGGCAAAACACGCGATGCATGATAATCATCAAAAAGTTTACCGCCGAATTCAAGATACAGCTTGCCGCCGAACTGAGATATTCTCTCCCTGATGTTTTTTGACTGCAACTCAAGGTATTTTTGATTGTCAAAGCCTATTTTTGTCATAACACAAATCCCTTCATAAACTCTCTCTAATCTAATTAATTATATCACTTAATTACAAATAGTGCAATATATATTTGACAATTTAACCAACTTTTATTTAATAAGTTTTCCGTCGTTGCTTACGTTAATATACGCAGTATCAGTCTTTTCACAAGTGCAAAGTGCATCAGTTTTTTCAATAATTTTTGCAATTAGCTTGTCCGAATTATCAACACATTCAAACACTTCAGCACACACACGGTCAGCATAGATTATTTCGCCCACCGGCACTCCGTCACCTGACAAAAGATTCATAACCTTACCCCAGATGTTATAATCACAAGAAAGCATAATTTTATCGCATAAGCACCTCGTTACAATATCAGAAACGGAAATAACCCTCTTTACACTCTCGGAATATGCCCTTACAAGTCCGCCGGTTCCTAACAGCGTACCTCCAAAATATCTTGTAATAACAACGCAAACATTTAAAAGTCCTTCCCCTTCCAAGACATTAAGCGAAGGAACCCCCGAGGTTCCCGAGGGTTCTCCGTCATCGGAATATCGTTTTATGTTCTGGTCTACAAGTGTATATGCATACACATTATGTGTTGCATCCCAATATTCGGAACGCATTTCTTCGATGAAAGCAATTGCCTCATCCTGTGTGGAAACAGGTCTTAATGTTGCAATAAATTTCGACTTTTTATCAATATATTCTGCTTTATATTCAGCAAGAACCGTTTTGTATTCTTTAATCAAAAAACCACCCTTTGTGCATCAGATTTTAAATATATTTTTTAAAATCCTACTCCAGAATTTAGACGGATTAACAACAACAATCTTCATAACCTCAACCCTTTCTTTTTAAGCAAAAAGCACCATGCAGCATACTAATATAACGGCTGCGCAAAGCAAAAATAAAATCCAGCTTTCGGGGAGCAGAACATATATAACTATTCCTGCCGCAAAACCAAGAACAATGTAGAGCCACCATTTGCATTTTCTGAACATAACACCATTCCTCACACAAAAAGAAGTGTCCTTTGTTATTATTATATTAAAGACACTTCTTTTTGTGCAAATTAAAAATCTGTTTTGCTGACAATTACAATTACTTTCCCCGAATTCACACAAATCTTTGCGTTTTTCTGTGCAATATTGCTGAGGGTTAGTGTTTCACCCATCTTTATATCTCTATTTTTAAGAGGATATTTAAATCCAATCAACGTTATATTGGCATTTCCGACCGGCATAATACTAACTGTGTTATTTTCAAATTCAGACAAATCAGCACAGCCATCGCACAAAAAAGCGTTGACATTTTCTTCAATAACAGACGCGTTTTGGTATTTCAAAAGCAATAACAAATTGAAAAGCTGATGATCAAACCTGCCTCCAAGGGCACATGTGAATATAACTTCATTTCCGTAGTTTTCAAGTGCGTACTGTGCTGCAATTTCAGCATCGTTTAAATCCTTCTCAGCAGGAAAGGTGATTGTTTTCACATTATCGGGTTTTTGAGCCGAATCAAAATCTCCAACCACCAAATCAACAGATATTCCGGCTTTCAACGCATGGTTATATCCGCCGTCAGCACAAACAATTCTATCAACACCGGCAGACAAATCTCTCAAAAAAGAATAATTATTACATTCACCATTCAAAATTATGAGTGTTTTCATATTATTTAGCCTTAATTGCCTGCACAACCTTTTCAGGTTCATCAGCGTTAAATACGGCACTGCCTGCAACAATAATATTGGCACCGGATTCAATAACTCTGTCAATATTATCCAGCTTAACGCCACCGTCAATTTCAATATCAAGGTTTGGATATTTACTTCTTAAAAATCTAATTTTATCAAGGCATTCTTCAATTAACGACTGACCTCCAAAGCCCGGATTTACAGTCATTATCAACACCATATCAACATCTTCAACATACGGAAGTATAGCATCTACCGGTGTTGGCGGATTAATTGTAATGCCAACTTTAACACCGAGTGATTTTATCTGATTGATCAATGCCTTCATATTATTTGTTGTTTCATAGTGAACCGTAATAATATCTGCACCGCTTTTTGCAAAGCTTTCAACATATTTTTCCGGGTTTTCTATCATAAGATGCACATCAAAAACAGCCTTTGAGTGCGGTCTTAAACTCTTAACCACACACGGACCTAATGTTAAATTCGGAACAAAATGTCCATCCATAACATCAATATGAATATATTCACTTCCTGCATCTTCCACCATCTGAACTTCTTCACGAAGTTTTGAAAAATCTGCAGACAAGATAGACGGTGATACAATTGCCATTAACTACATTCCTTTCACTAAGAAAATTTTTCTTTTTTATCAAGAGCTTCTTCATAAAGCGATACGTAGCTTTCATATCTGCTCTTTTCAATTTTTCCATCTTCCACCAGTTGCTTAATGACACAACCCGGTTCATTAATATGGGTACACCCTGAAAATCTGCACTGTCCAAAATAAGCCTCAAACTCTCTGAAACACCGCGACAACTCATTTTTATCGATTTCAGACAAATCAACAACGCTGAATCCGGGAGTATCAGCAATAAACCCGCCAAATTCAAGAGGAAGAAGTGAAGCGTGTGTGGTAGTATGACGCCCTCTTTTGATTTTTCCCACTTCACCGGTAGTACGTTCAAAACTTTGATCAAGTGTATTGATAAGGCTGGACTTA
This sequence comes from uncultured Eubacteriales bacterium, assembly GCA_964492155.1. GTDB lineage: Bacteria > Bacillota > Clostridia > RGIG6154 > RGIG6154 > RGIG2094. The sequence continues at coordinate 12,998 of CAZBJD010000030.1, read as the reverse complement.
CCGACGCCCGAACACCCCGCAAAAGCTGACACCTTATCCTTCAAAACACCTTTCAAAGGCGAAATGTCTGTTTTGCTATCAACTGTAGAAGTAATTGTTACATCATATCCGGCATTTTTGTAAATACGTTCAATTTCAGTGCAGTCAGCCAAATCGGATTTATTGATACAAATATGAACATCAAAATCTTTGTATTCAAGAAGTCCAAGCAACTTATCGGTTTGCTTGTAATTGGGAGATGGTTCAGCAGCGGCAATAACAACCACAATTTGGTCAACATTTGCGACAGCCGGTCTTATCAGACTATTCTTTCGCGGTAACACACTCGTAATTGCGTAAGTTCCGCTTTCTTCTTCAACAGTTACAATATCACCAATCAGCAATCTGACATTTTCTTTTTTTATTCGTCCTCTTGCACGTGCCTCAAAGACCTCGCCATCTATAATAACACTATAAAAGCTTCCAAAGCCATTAATTAATAATCCTTTTTTTTCGCTCATCAGAATTTAATCGTCTTTTCCGTAACTTTTTGTCCGTCGATATATGCTACAACCACAACGCTTCCGCTACCCGAAACCGGTACGCTTATAGCACCTTCTGAAGTGTTATGGGTGCCTTCGTATACAGTTTTTCCATTGGCTGTAACCTTGACGGCAACTTGTTCTTTTTCTGCAGGCAGCATAACGGTTACTTCTTTCGTTACAGTTGGGGCATCGTTTCCATTAACATTTGTTCCGTTTCCTGAACCGGAAGTATCTTCCTCACCGATTCCTACAGTAATAGTAACGGTAGTTTTTTCCGTAACCTGCGTTCCTGAAGCAACAGACTGCTTTATAACCTGTCCCTTTTCAGACATACTTGATTTTTCATAAACAACTTTCGAATTAAGGTTTGCTGATGACAATTCGCGTTTAGCCTGATCTTCGGTTTTTCCGATTAAAGGAGGAACAGTCGGAAGCGGATCTTCAACACCGGTGCTGACTGTCAAGGTAACAATATCAACACCCGCTTTAACTTTTGTGCCGGCATCAGGGTCTGTCTCAATAACCGTATTTTCAGGAATTGCGTCATTTGTTTTGTATTCTATTGAATATAAAATATCTTCCGCATCCAGCATAATTTGTGCCTGTCTGTAGTCCATATTTACTACATTCGGCATCTTAACAGTCTTAGCACCCTTGCTGACTACAACGGTAATTGTATACGGCGATTCGATCATAGTTCCTTCTTCCGGGTCCTGACTGATAATAATACCTTCTTCGTAATCTGCCGAATATTCAGCATCATCTTCTTTGAATTTAAAATTACTGTATGTTTCTTTAGCTTTATCAAAATCAACGCCGATTAAATCCGGAACTGCCACTTCTCCGTTAGTATTGTTTGACCACGGCATAGCACCCGGGAACATAATACCAACAACGATAAACGCAAGAATTGCAACAACTAAAATTGATGCACCGATTCCTGCAAACACCGCTATTTTGTCTTCTTTCCGCTGTTGAGCAGTTTTTGGTTTCTTAGAATCGACAGTAGATTTTGTATTTTTAGATTTCTTATTATTATTATTCATACTCTCAATTATTGCTCCTGAATCAATTTTGCGGGTTTTAAATTGTTCTTCATCTTCGCTCTTTGCAAATTCGCTCTCACTGTCAATCTGTTTAATCTTTAACTCGATAAGCATTTCTCCGGCAGTCTGGAATCTGTCGTTTTGATTCTTTTCCATAGCCTTTTTAACAATTTTCTCCAATCCCGACGGAATACCGGGAATGATTTCAGAAGGCGGAACTGCTTCCTCCTGCATATGCTTCAGGGCTACAGATACGGAATTATCGCTTTCAAAGGGTAACTTTCCCGTTAACATTTCATACATAACAATTCCAAGAGAATATATATCGGATTTTTCATCCGTATATCCGCCGCGTGCCTGTTCAGGAGAGCAATAATGCACAGTTCCCATTGCTCCGTCTTCAACTTTCATAGTAAACGTTGAAACCGCTCTTGCAATACCAAAATCTGTTACTTTCAACACTTCATCTTTTGTGACAATTATGTTCTGAGGTTTAATATCTCTGTGAACTACACCTTTTCTGTGCGCATGCTGAAGTGCAGAAGCTATCTGAATGGAAAAATCAACAACTTTTTCCGCAGGAAGTGCACCATTTTTTTCAAGATACTCTTTTAAAGTTTCACCTTCAACATACTCCATAACAATATAATGAATGTCATTTTCATTTCCAATATCGTAAACTGAGACAATATTTGTGTGTGAAAGTCCTGCAGCAGCCTGAGATTCAATATTAAACCTCTGTAAAAATTCTGCATCGTTTTTAAATTCGTCTTTCAGCACTTTAATAGCAACATACCTGTTAAGATATGTACATCTCGCCTTATATACATTTGCCATACCGCCTGTACCAACGAGCTCAAGTATTTCATATCTGTTTGAAAGAAGAGTTCCAATCATACTTATATCCCCCAATTATTAAAATTCAACAACAACTGCTGTTATATTATCCGCTCCGCCATTTTCATTTGCTTTATTAACAAGCAGCTGAGCAACATTTTCAGAATTATCATTATTTTGTAAAATGTAATTTATATCATCATTAGTAACAGCACCGCTTAATCCATCACTGCACAATAATATCTTATCACCATGCTTTACACTGAGTTTAAATGTGTCAACATCCACTTTGTTTTCGCACCCTACTGCTCTGAGGATGATATTTTTGTCAGCTCTTTTTTCAGCTTCCTCGACAGTAATTTTTCCGGAATCAACAAGACTTTGCACATAAGAATGGTCGGTGGTAATTTGTTTGATGGATTTACCCGAGATGTGATAGCACCTGCTGTCACCCACATTTGCCACAACTACATCATTTTCTTTCCAACAGCATAAAACTACGGTAGTTCCCATATCCTGCAGCTGTTCATCGCCTGACGCTTTTTCAAATATTTTCTCATTTGCGACAGCAATTGCCTCAACAACGCAGTTTTCATCAATGTTTTCAGCATAAATCAAGCAGTTGCTAATCTGTTCAACCGCCATCGAGCTGGCTATCTCACCTTTATTGTGACCGCCCATACCATCAGCTACCACAGCAAAATTATCAGCGATTAAAAAACTGTCTTCATTATTTATTCTTTTCCCCTTGTGTGTGTATCCTGTAGCCAACACCATCTTCAAATCACCTCTTTATGGATACTTTAATTATCTAATTTATGTTTTCGTCTCAACTGTCCGCACGAAGCGTCAATATCGCTGCCAAGCTCACGGCGAACCGTTGTTGTAACTCCGTTTTGCTCCAAAACTGTTCGGAAAGCAACGATATCTTCAGGACTGCTTTTTACATATCCCGTCTCGCGTACACTGTTAACAGGTATAAGATTTACATGGCAAAGCATACCTTTAATCAGACTTAAAAGTTCCTTTGCAATTTTTACAGAATCATTAACTCCGCAGATTAAGGAATACTCAAAAGTAACCCTTCTGTTTGTTTTTTCAATATAATATTCCAACGCTTCCATAAGCTGTCTGATATTGTACTTCTTGTTAATCGGCATTATCTCAGATCGTTTTTCATCGTTTGGTGCATGAAGCGAAACCGACAAAGTAACAGGAAGTCCTTCTTCTGCAAGCTGCCTGATTTTAGGCACAATCCCGCAGGTTGAAAGTGCAATATGTCTTGCTCCGATATTCATACCTGCATGATGATTGATATTTTTGATAAATCTTGTTACATTATCGTAATTATCAAGCGGTTCACCCATGCCCATAAGCACAATGTTAGATATAACGCAACCGCTGTCTTTTGCCGCAAAAATAACCTGATCTGCAATTTCTCCGGCAGTTAAGTTTCTAACCTTGCCCCCCAGAGTCGATGCACAGAACTTACAGCCCATATTACACCCAACCTGTGTAGAAATACAAATGGGATGCCCGTGTTTATAGTCCATTAAAACACTTTCTACAGTTTCACCGTCCATAAGCTCAAACAAATACTTAATAGTACCGTCTTTGGACACTTGCTTTCTCAGAACTTTCAAATTGGTAATAACACACGTATCATCAAGTTGCTGTCGCAATTCCTTCGATAAATTTGTCATTTCTTCAAAGGTTTCAACGCCCTTATAAAGCCATTCGAACACTTGCTTTGCACGATATTTTTTAAGTCCTATTGACAAAAAATATTCAGTTAATTCATCAAATGTTAAATCTTTTAATCTGACTTTTTCCATATTATATTCCTTTTACAATTTTGCACATATAAAAACCATCGTGATGTTCACAAGGCAAAAGCTGAATTTCATTTTTCTTGGTCAAGTGTTTGTTATTTTCCAAAATACGATTTACCACAGCACCATTTTCTTTTGAATTTATAGTACACGTGCTATATACAATACTACCGCCATTTTTAAGATATTTAACTGAATTTTCAAGTATATTATACTGCAAATTATGCAAACTGTCAAAATCCTGTGTAGCCCACTTGATATCAGGTTTTTTTGAGATAACCCCAAGTCCAGAGCAAGGTGCATCAACAAGAATTTTATCAAACTTTTCTTCAAATTCAGCATTGTATATCTCGCCGTTATTAACTTTCGGCCGAATAATATCAACGCCCAGTCTTGCAGCAGTATTTTCAATCAATTTAACTCTATGTTCATACAAATCGCAAGAAATAATTTCACCTTTATTTTTCATTAACTGTGCCATAACACAGGATTTTCCTCCCGGTGCTGCACATACATCCAATACACTTTCTGAAGGCTTTGGATTTAAAAGCTCTGCAACTTCAACAGAGGCTTTGTCCTGAATTGTATATATTCCGTCATCAAATCCCGGAATTTTTATATGTGCAAAATTTTTAACGACAAAGATATTTCCGTCATCTATAAACTCTGCGCCGCTGCTTTCAAGCAAATCTGCAAACTGCTGCTTACTGATTCTCAACAGATTCGGTCGTATTGTAATTCCCTTATTTTTATTGGAAAGAGCCATTATCTCTTCAGCATTATCAATTCCGAAATCAGAAACAAAAATATCGGCAATTTCCTTCGGGAATGAGTACTTTGCCATTAAATATTCTTTTTTATCTTCAGGATATTTTATATTTGTCTTTTCTCTTGTAACACTTCTTAAAACAGCATTTATATACCCTATCGCACCTTTGTTTGCGTATTTGTATGCAAGCTTCACACACTCGTTACACGCTGCAGAATCAGGGATTTTATTAAGATACATTATTTGATAAATTCCCATCCTTAAAATGTTCTTAACGCTGTCGGTAAGTTTGTTTTCTTTTAGTTTTGAAAAACAGTTCCTGATATAGTCAAGATTACTTCTGTACCTGACAACCCCGTAAATCAGTTCAGTTGCCAAAGCTTTTTCCAAAGGCTCAGCACCATCCAAGGCTTTTTTCAATTCAAGATTTATATATGTTTTGTCTTTTTCGTATTTATTTAAAACATTTAAAGCTATTTCTCTTGCTTTCATTTTAATCGTCTCTTTTTGCTATATTTAAAAGCCTTAACAGGTTTCCGAGAGCAACTATAGTTGATGCCACATACGTCATTGCAGCAGCTGACAATACCTTCTTTGCTCCGCTTAATTCTTCATCAGACAAAATGTACTGAGATTCCATAATACTAATTGCACGTCTGCTGGCGTTAAATTCAACAGGAAGTGTAACAATCTGGAAAATTACAACTGCAGAAAAAAGAATAATTCCAAAATTAACAAGCGTGGGGAATGAAAAAATTATTCCCAGAATAACAAGCGGAAATGCCAGGCTTGAGCCTATGTTTGCCACAGGCAAAACCGCGTTTCTTAATTTTATCGGCACATACTCCTTGTTATGCTGAATTGCATGACCGGTTTCATGTGCAGCAACACCAAGTGCCGCAACAGATGTGCTTGAATACACATTATCTGACAGTCTTATAACTTTGGTTCTCGGGTCAAAGTGATCGGTAAGATTTCCGGATACTCTTTCTATTTTTACATCAAAAATCCCGTACAGACTGAGAATTTTTTGTGCCACTTCTGCACCGGTGATACCCCGTGCATTGGTTATCCTGCTGTATTTGTTAAATGTTGAAGAAACTCTCGCCTGTGCTATCATAGCAATTATCATTGCCGGAAGAACATAAATCAGATATCCTGTATCAAAGTAGAACATAAATAAGCCTCCTCATTAAATTTGTATCCCTTGACAAAATCCTGTGCAGCCATAGGTTTTTTACCCTCGGGTTGAACAGTTATCAACTTTATTGAAGTGGAATTTCCGCATCCTACTTCAAAGTTGTTTTTAGAAATATTTATCTCGCCTTGTTTAAGTTTGTTATTGTTGCTTAAATCGGCACTTAATATTTTCAGTATTTTTCCGTCTAAATATGCTTTTGCTCCCGGAGACGGATTAAGACCTCTTATAAGGTTGCAGATTTTTTCAGCATCCAACGAAAAATCAATATAACTCATCTCTTTTGAAATCATGGGAGCATAAGTCGTTTCATCGTGATTTTGCGGAATTCTGACCAAATTGTTATTATTAATTTTATCTATTGTTTCAGAAAGAGCCTCTGCACCAAGTGCTGACAATTTATCAAACATAGTGCCGGATGTGTCTTCCTTCAAAATTTCAATTTCTTTAACGACAAGCATATCACCGGTATCAAGACCTTCATCCATAAGCATAGTTGCAACACCGGTTTTTTCCTCTCCGTTAATCACGCTCCATTGAATAGGAGCTGCACCCCTGTATTTCGGCAAAAGAGATGCGTGAACATTTATACACCCGTGTTTAGGATAATTCAACACAAAATCCGGTAAAATTCTGCCGTATGCAATAACGATTATAAGTTCAGGATTTAATTCTTTTAAAAGATAATGAAATTCTTCGGTTTTCACGCTGTCGGGCTGATAGACGTCAAATCCTTTAGTTAAAGCAAATTCTTTGACAGGCGGAGGAAGCATTTTGTATCCTCTTCCCTTTTGTCTGTCAGGCTGTGAAACGACACCAACAATTTCAATATCATCTCTTTTAGCAAGCATTTCAAGGCAAGGAACTGCAAAATCGGGTGTGCCCATAAATAAAGTTTTAATCATTGTCTTCATCACCTTCATAGTCGGGAATAATTTTGTCAAGAAAAATCGTACCATACAGATGGTCATTTTCGTGGCAAATTGCTCTTGCTGCAAGTCCTTTTACCACCATTTCAAAAGGTTTTCCGTGGCGGTCAAGTGCTTTGAATTTAACAATCGCAGGGCGTTCAACATACCCGTATTCTCCCGGGCAGCTGAGACATCCTTCTTGTGCAATCTGCTTTCCCTTTGTATCAATAATTTCGGGATTTACGCATTCAACAAGACCTGTATCTTCAGTTTCAATAATAAATACCTTTCTCAAAATACCAACCTGAGGTGCTGCAAGTCCCACCCCCTGAGCTTCTCTCATAGTTTCTTTCATATCATCAAGCAAATAATGAAGTCTACCGTCGAAATTAACGACTTCGCGGCACTCTTTTCTGAGTACATCATCACCTAATTTAACTATATTTCTGATTGCCATAACAAATATTCCTCCGGATTTTTACATCATATTGTTGGGGTTTATATCAAGAGAAACCGAGACCTCAGCTTTTGATGAAATTACGGCAGCCTCTCTTAAAATTTCTCTCGCTTTATCATCCGCGTTACATTTTATAATCACACGCCATCTGAATTTATTATTTATTTTTGAAAGCGGTGCAGGAGTAGGTCCTAATAAAGAAGCATTAATCTCTGCATTTTTAAACTCTGAAGAAATTTTTCCTGTAATATTTGAAATGATATTTTTAACCTCATTTCCGTTTTTGCCGCTTACTACAACATTTACAATATCTCCAAACGGCGGATAACTCATACTTCTTCTTAAAGAAATTTCCTTTTTATAAAACTCTTTAAAATCCTGCCTCGACGCACATTCAATAACCCAATGATCAGGCGAGTATGTCTGAATTACTGCTCTTCCCTTTGAGTCGCCGCGCCCCGCTCTGCCGCAAACCTGAGTAATCAGCTGAAAAGTTCTTTCCGCCGCCTGATAATCATCGACATAAAGCATCATATCGGCTGCCAGAACACCTACAAGAGAAACGTTCGGAAAATCAAGACCTTTGGTAATCATTTGTGTTCCAACCAAAATATCAATCTTTTCTTCACTGAATTTCTTTAAAATTTTATGATGTGCCAGTTTTTCTCTTGTGGTATCATTATCCATCCTGATAACCGAGGCGTCCGGAAAAAGTTTTTTCAGTTCTTCTTCAACTTTCTGAGTTCCAATACCAAAATATCTTATCGCACTGCTCCTGCATTTTGGACAGACAGAATAATTATTTATTGTATAACCGCAATAGTGGCATACCAAGGTATCATTAAACTTATGATAAGTAAGTGCTATATCACATTCGGGGCACATTGCGGCAAATCCGCAGCTTCTGCACGAAACAAAGGTTGAAAAACCCCGCCTGTTCAGAAACAGGATTGTTTGTTCACCGCTGTCAATATTCTTACGGATTTCTTCCTGAAGGGCACAACTTAAAAAGGATTTATTACCGTTTGAAAGCTCATACCTCAAATCCACAATATTAACATCGGGAAGCTCTACATTATTATATCTTTTTTTAATCTGCAAAAGATGCAAATCACCTTTTACAGCTCTGTACGCACTTTTCATACTTGGTGTAGCAGACGCCAACACCAGTGCTGCACCGGAAAGTCTGCAGATTTCTTCCGCAACTTCACGTGCATCATATTTAGGTGACATATCCGACTTGTAGGAATTTTCGTGTTCCTCATCAACAACAATTATACCAACATTCTCAATGGGCGTAAAAATTGCAGACCTAGCACCGACTACAACATCAATCTCACCGGATTTAATTTTATTCCAACAATCATAACGTTCACCGAGAGAAAGTCCGCTGTGAAAAATTGCAACTCTTTGACCAAGCCTGCTTTTAAAACGCTCAGACATCTGAGGTGTAAGCGATATTTCGGGAACTAAAATAATTGCTTTTTTATTATTTGCAACAGCATGTGCCACCGATTGTAAATATACTTCGGTTTTTCCGCTGCCGGTAATTCCTCTGAGCAATATCCCCGAATAGCAATTCTCGTCAATTTTTTGATTTATAAAATCAATAGCTTTTTTTTGTTCGTCATTAGGATTCAAAGGCTCAGATTTTTCAATATTTTCATCTGAAAAAGGATTTCTTTCAACAGCCTTGTCATATATCCTGATATATTCTTTCTTTTCAAGGGCTGAAATTGTATTTCTTGTTGTCATGGCAAGCTCACCCAAATAAACAACAGGCATTTCACCGAATTGACTTAAAATATCCAAAACTCTTGCCTGTGCAGGAGCTTTCCTTTCCAATTCGGCAATTATTTCGCCGTACAACTCAGTTTCAACATTCATACAGGCAAATTTTAAAAGTTTGTCACCTGCTCCGAGATAACTTTTATTTTTTCCCGACATCGCTCCGGGCGGAAGCAATTCTTTAAGGCAATCATAGTATGTGCATACGCATCTGTTACGCATCCACTTCAAAAGTTCAACATTTCTTTCTGACAGAATTTTTCCCTGAACAAAATCAATTTTTTTAAGTTTATCATTCAGTTCTGTTTCTCCAAAGCCAATAACAACCGCATCGGTTTTTGTGTTGCCTCTGCCAAATGGTACAATAACATGATCGCCAAGCTCTGCTTCATCATAAAGATAATCGAAACATTTATCAACTGCCTTAGAGGGATTATTTATAATGACCTTTGCAACTTTAACAAGGCTCATAACTCTGACACCTTATCAAAAATCACGTGAGCAACTTCATCTTTTGACATAATAGGAAGTTCATTTTTTTCTTTTGTCTTTGTAATTAATGTTACGATATTTGTATCAGATTTAAAACCTGCTCCGCTTGTTGTAAGAGAATTTGCAACAATCATATCAAGATTTTTACTTTCAAGCTTTTTTAAAGCATTCTCCTCAAGATTTTCAGTTTCCATACAAAAACCAACTAATATCTGATTTTTCTTTTTACTGCCCAAATCCTTTAAAATATCAGGATTTTTAACCATTTCAACATTAAGTTCATCAGATGTTTTTTTAATTTTCTGTTGCGCCATAGCTTTCGCTCTGTAATCACCCACTGCAGCACTCTTTACAACTATATCGCAATTTTCAAAACGATTCAACACCTCTTGATGCATTTCAATCGCAGATTTCACACGAACAACTTCTATACCATATACATCTTTAAACTCTGTATTTGCGGCAATCAAAGTAACGTCAGCACCGCGGTCACGGGCAGCCTTTGCCACAGATAACCCCATTTTCCCCGAAGACGGATTAGTGATATATCTTACAGGATCAATGTGCTCCATCGTAGCTCCTGCAGTTACCAATACTTTTTTCCCGATTAAATCTTTTTTTTCGCAAAGCAAAATTTCTATTGCCTGCTCAATATCATCAATATCCGCAAGTTTTCCTTCTCCAACGTCACCGCAGGCAAGTCTTCCCGATACAGGACTTACGAAATGATAACTCAAAGATTTCAGCGTATCAATATTTCTCTGAACAACGGAATTCTGCCACATATTTGTATTCATGGCAGGAGCAATCAAAACAGGAGCTTTTGTCGCCATAACCGTTGTTGATAAAAAGTCATCAGCAATCCCGTTTGCAATCTTTCCGATAATGTTTGCAGTTGCCGGTACTATAACAAACAAATCCGCCTGCTTTGCGACGGAAATGTGCTCAACTTCATAGTTTTCAGGCATATCAAACATTCCTGTTATGACCTTGTTCTTACTCAATGTCATAAAAGTAAGCGGCGCAACAAACTCAGTTGCAGAATCAGTCATAACCACAACCACGTTTATATTTTTTTTCACAAGTCTGCTCACAAGTTCGCATGACTTATATGCGGCAATACCACCGGTAACGCCGACAACAACCGTTTTTCTGTTATCCATACCAAAAAACTCCTAAATTATTCTATAATCTCTACTTTACCTTCAGCAATTTCATGAATTGCAACAGGAACAGGTTTATCACATACCTTTTCATATTCAGTCAGAACCTCAGAACGGCTTTCTGAAAGTTCACCTGAAATTGCTCGTGCTCTTTTGGCAACAGCCAAAACGAGAGAATAGCGGCATGTTCCGCCTGTTTTTTCAATAAGTGATGAAAGTGTGGGATACAACATAGTTTATTTCCTCCTATTAATTTAAATTACATCTTTCTGTTCTTAATTTTTCAACTTCAATAATTTTATTTATTCTGTCAACTGCATTTTCAACAGTATCATTTACAACATAATAATTATATTTCTTTCCGCATGCAATTTCCTGATTTGCAGCAGCAAGGCGTTTTTCGATAACTTCCTGCGGTTCTGTGCCTCTCCCTTCAAGTCTGCTGCGAAGCTCCTCCATAGATGGCGGCAAGATAAATATGTAAACTCCTTCAGGATGCTTTGCTCTAATCTGCATCGCTCCCTGAACTTCAATTTCCAGAACAACGTCTTTACCCTCAGCAATGCAATCAAACACAGGTTTTTTAGGTGTTCCGTAGCGTTTACCGCAGAAGTCTGCCCACTCTAAAAAATAATCTTCTTTTACAAGCTCATTAAACTTTTCATAACTGAAAAAGTGATATGACTTACCGTCAACCTCTCCCTCGCGAGGTTCTCTGGTTGTCGCAGAAACTGACAGGAAAGCATCCTTATGTTGATTAAAATATTCCTTACAGATAGTTCCTTTTCCTACTCCTGACGGTCCTGAAATAACCACCAGCAGCCCTTCTTTATTCTTAAGCATCTTTACCTCCGCCCAGCTGTTCAATACGCTGTGTAATAGTATCAGGCATAAGTGCAGACAAAATAACATGTCCGCTTTCAAAAACCAGGACAGCACGTGTACGTCTTCCGCACGTACCATCAACAAGCTTAAACATTTCTTTTGCCTGTTGCATAAGTCTTTTTATAGGTGCAGAATCGGGTGAAACAACAGAAATAAGTTTATCTGCCGAAACAACATTTCCGTATCCGATATTAATTAAATTCATTTACACCGCCCCTATTCTATATTCTGAATCTGTTCTCTGATTTTTTCGATTTCGTTCTTAACATTTACAACGTATGATGAAATTTTAAGTTCGTTTGATTTTGAACCGATAGTGTTAATTTCACGGTTCATTTCCTGAACCAGGAAGTCAAATTTTTTGCCGACAGGCTCGTTACTTTCAAGCAAATCTGCTGCAGCCTTTAAATGACTTTTAAGTCTTACTGTTTCCTCGTCAACGCAAACCTTATCAGTATAAATTGCAACTTCCTGAATAATTCTCGTTTCATCGATATCGGTTGACTGAAGTGCTTCTGATATCTTGGTGAAAAGCTTTTGCTTGTATGCTTCAATATTAAGCGGAACAAGTTTTTCTATTTCTGCAACTACATCTCCTATTCCCGATAATTTGCTTAAAATATCATTTTTAAGCCTTGCACCTTCTTCTTCACGCATTTTTGTGTGATTTTCAAAACATTCTTTTAAAACAGGAACCATATATTCCCAGATTTCTTCTTCTGTTTGTTCTTCGTGTTCAATTTTTACAATATCGCTGTTTAAAAATCTTGTTGCACACAAGTCATATGTAATATCAAGTTCGGCACAAAGCCCTTTAAACGCTTCCGCATAGGACGTGGCCAAATCTTTGTCCAGAACAACCTTTTTGCCCGAATTTTCCTTTGAATTAACAGAAATATAAACATCAATTTTACCGCGTGTTGTATATTCAGACAAAAGCTTTTTAATTTTTTCTTCGGCAAACATAAGGTATCGCGGACTTTTTATGTTAACATCGAAATAACGGTTATTAACAGAACGCACTTCAACGGTAACTTCACGTTCTTCGGTGACGCTCTGACCTTTTCCGTATCCGGTCATACTTTTTATCACATTA